>SBGS01000019.1 GCA_006226555.1 Bacteroidota bacterium | reverse complement strand
CATATCCAGATCGATGATCAGACACAGCTTGAGATCTCAGAGTTTGGAATTCCCGAACCACAGAAAGGAAAGGTTATTTCTGCAGAGCATTTGGATGTGGTTATCGTTCCTCTTTTAGCAGCAGACCAACGTGGTTATCGTGTCGGATATGGAAAAGGATTCTACGATCGTTTTATGAAGAAATGCTCTCCAAGGGCTATTTTTATTGGTATCACTCATTTTGATGACCTCATTCCCGAAATAGAAGACATACATGCAAAGGATGTTCGTTTGCACGCCTGTATAACTCCTAACAACATTTATCGCTTCGAACATTGAAACAAGGACGTACTCACCTGTTGATCCTGTTGTTGATCCCGGGACTCATTGTAAGTATTGGTCTTGTTTCCTTCATTTGGTTAAAAGTAATACTGTCTGCCTTACTTATTGCGGTTCTCATTGCTTTGTACAAAAGACTATAACTTTTCACTGCTGTTTTTCGTAAATTGAGGTGTGAGAATCCTTCTGCTACTCATAATTTGGGGCTTTACAGTCTCGATCATGCCAGAACCAAATGTCAGACCGGTTTTTGGCGTAAGGGTTTCTATTGGAGCTAATTCTCAGATCAACACCTATGTATGCTGTCTGAATAATGGAAGAGTCTTAAGTCAGAAAAAGATAATGGATGAAAAGTCATTCATTAAAATTGTGTCAGGACAATGGCCAAGCATATACAACCCAAAAAGAATAAACTACTTTGAAGAGAATAATATCGATTGCGGTATAGCAAAGGACCCGGAAACTCTTATTGAGACAACCTATTGTATTCCTTTCGATTCTTTATGGAAGATACGGTTCGCAACTTATCCCTTTAACACGCGAATAGAGGA
Source organism: Bacteroidota bacterium (assembly GCA_006226555.1). Classification (GTDB taxonomy): domain Bacteria; phylum Bacteroidota; class Bacteroidia; order Flavobacteriales_D; family Crocinitomicaceae; genus UBA4466. Next base: position 1,676 of record SBGS01000019.1, on the reverse strand, counting down.
AGGTTGGAGCAATAAGCTTCACAAACCTTCACTAAAGCAAGAAAAGTACCTGTATGACAGATATAATGTAGGGGAAGTTGATGCCAACTTCTTTATGGACTCATCTTTTTGGAGAATTTTGCACGACGTTACAGACAACGATTGGATCAGAAGTTACAAAGCGCTTCGGGATTAGCACTATCTTTGCACTTGATGTTCGGAACCAATCAGCATAGAAGTAGTTTTATTTCGCGTATTGCGTTATTTTCTTTGGTTTCAATAGTACTTGTGCTTGCCAATTGTTCAGAAAACAATGGTGTACTTGAACCTTTACAAGACAATTGGGAAAAAGCTGTTCCCTTTCAACAGGTTCCTCAAGGTCTGTCTTCATTAAGTGCAGAGACGTGCGGTGCGTGTCATCAGGATCATTATAATGAATGGAAAAGATCCACTCATGCCCATGCATGGACAGACCAGCAATTTCAAGCAGAAATCCATAAAAAATCTAGTCCTTATTTATGCATCAACTGTCATATTCCACTCGAAAATCAGCAGGAGTATCTGATCGAAGGATTGTTGGATGGTGATATTTATAAACCAAAAAAGAAGAAAAATCCCCATTGGGACAAGCAACTTCAACAAGAAGGAATTACCTGTGCAGCATGTCACGTAAGAGATAATAAAATTGTTGGACCTACCGGAACGACAAAAGCGCCACATCCTGTTAAAAAGGATCCAGAATTTTTATCGGAAGGATTATGCATCAGCTGTCACAACGCCAATGCGACCTTAACACCTACCTTGGCATGTACTTTCGAAACTGGAGATGAATGGAAGAAGAGCAAGATCTCATCTGAAAAGAACTGTATCAGCTGTCATATGACAGACACTACCCGCTCCATTGTTCCGGGCTATGAACCACGCTTGAGTCATGTACATAGTTTCCCCGGATCCGGCATTCCAAAATCACCGGATCATCATCCAGACATGTTCAATGGGTTGGATATTAAATTAGCTGCCGTACCCCAAACTTTGGAGAAGGGAAAAGTTTTAAGAACAAAATTGACCTTAACCAACGCAAATGCAGGTCATCGCGTACCAACGGGTGATCCCGAGCGGTTTATCGAGATCATTCAGGAATTGAGAGATCCACAAGGCAGAATCTTAGCTTCACAGCGCGATACAATTGGTGAAAAATGGCAATGGTATCCAACAGCTAAAAAGCTTGCAGACAATAATCTAAATCCAGGAGAATCACGAAGCTACGTGCTTAGAACAGCTCCCAAAAGAACTGGAACATATGAACTCGTTATTCGTGTTGATAAACATCGTTTGAATAAGAAAAGTGCACATTACAACAAGTTGGGAGAAGATTACCCATTATCTGTTCTGATCTATCAAGAAGTGATTGCGATCAGGGTGGAGTAATTAAATTCTGACTTTATGTTAATCACCACAATTAAAACACCTAAACTTCTAAATATTCAACTATCAAAAAGTATTTAGGGAATTATTTATTCATTCAAATTGTATAGATGTGTGGTTTATTCAATAAGTTTAGGAGATTTGAATCTATACAGAGTTACATTCCAGAACCACTTGATTCAGATATAAAATGAATAAAAACCAAATAAACTTTCTCTACTACTTCGGGCTCGTTGGTCTACTCTATCCCATTATTATGCGAAGTGAAAAGG
>SBGS01000147.1 GCA_006226555.1 Bacteroidota bacterium | reverse complement strand
ACCTATAAATCCTCGGTTATCAGCACGAGTAATCTAGATGCCGGAGTCTATATGCTGCATGTTTATAGCCTAGACGGAAAAATGACTGCTCAAAGAATTGTAAAACAATGACGGTATTAAAATATCCGCGTAATTCAATTTTATAAGTACTTAGCTTTCCAAGCGAAAAATACGATCATTTGTGCTAAATCCAGTGCGAAAACCTGCTATCTACAAGGCTTTTCCAGCGTTTTCCTATGGATGAAGTATGGATAAAGCATAGATAGTGTATGGATACTGTATGAGAATCGGCTGAAAATAGCTCGAAACGAAAAAGGTTAAAGATCCAAGAATGAGCAGCGGTTGTAGAGTATCTTCGTCTTCCCTTGTGTACATCCTAGAACTAGATTTGAGGAAAAAAGACACAGAATGGAGAGTTATTAACAAAAAATCATTTTCTTTGTGTATCAAACATTAAGTTATGTCATTGAGCGAAATTTTTTGGGGAATAGGAGAATTGTTAGAGTCTACGTTTGTATTGTTACAACAGGATATGATCGGTGATATGTTTAACTATGCCGTGATCGCATTGGGCTTTGTTGGACTATTCTACTGGTTGAATTGGCAACGTAAATTCAATGAACAAGCGAAGAACGACCCGAATCAATTAAAGTAATTCGATTAAGATATTTAAATGAGGTTGTCCGCTTGGGCAACCTTTTTTGTTTGAACAGATGTCAATATCAGTCATTATAACAGCAGGTGGAGTGGGTAAGCGCATGGGGGCAGTCTTACCGAAACAGTTCATGCCTATCCGGGAAAAGCCTGTGCTGATGTACACCATTGAGCGCTTCTACCATTATGATCCGCATTTGCAATTGATCGTGACCTTACCCGAAGCCTGGTTAAATTACTGGGAAGAGTTGATCCAGGAATTTGAGTTCAGAATACCCCACCGCGTAGTGATCGGCGGTCAGGAGAGATATCACTCTATCAAGAATGCACTCGCATATTGCAATGGAAAGTACATCGCGATCCATGATGGTGTTCGTCCCCTCGTGAGTGAGGAAACGATTAGTGCATGTTTCAAAGCCCTAAAAAATCATCCGGCGGTAATTCCTGTTGTTCCGATGAAAGAATCCATTCGCTTTATAGACGATAACGGTTCTCGCGCTGTCGATAGAGAGCAATACAGAACAGTTCAGACGCCTCAGTGTTTTGATGCAGAAGTATTGAAGAAAGCTTACGAACAACCTTATGGTCCGGAAGTTACGGATGATGCCTGCCTGGTTGAAAGCCATGGCGTTAAGATCCACCTGGTGGATGGAAATGAAGAAAATATCAAAATTACCACACCGATGGACTTTGCTTTAGCGGATCATTTATTGCGTTGAAGCTGAAATCCATTCTTAACCCTATCTTTGTGCCCAAATTTGAAAAAGGATGAAAGTTATTGATCACCTAAATGCGGCCGATGAGACGCTTTTCTCATTCGAGATCCTTCCTCCGTTAAAAGGAAAGAGTATCCAATCTATCTTCGATGGGATCGATCCGCTTATGGAGTTCAAGCCGAAATTCATTAATGTCACGTATCATCGTGAAGAGTATATATACAAGGAACGAGACAACGGACTTCTGGAGAAGATCGCGATTCGAAAGAGACCCGGAACCGTTGGGATCTGTGCTGCCATCATGAACAAATATCAGGTGGACGCGGTTCCTCATTTGATCTGTGGCGGATTCAGTAAGGAAGAGACAGAAAATGCTTTGATCGACCTTCAATTCCTCGGAATAGATAATGTATTGGCCTTAAGAGGTGATTCCATTAAAACAGAATCGAATTTCAAACCGCATCCAAATGGTCACCGTTATGCGGTGGAGCTGATCGAACAGATCCAGGAGATGAACTCCGGTAATTACCTTATCGAGGATATCCAGTTGGAACCTACTGATTTCTGTATAGGAGCGGCTGGTTACCCAGAGAAACATTTTGAGGCGATGAACCTCACAACGGATCTGCAATACCTGAAGGCAAAAGTAGATGCAGGTGCTTCTTATATCGTGACACAAATGTTCTTCGATAACAAGAAGTATTTTGATTTTGTTCAGGCTTGTAGAAATATTGGTATTGATGTTCCGATCATTCCGGGTTTGAAGCCTTTGAAAACGTTGAATCACATATCCTTCCTTCCTAAATTCTTCCACATCGATTATCCGGAAGAATTATCGAAAGAGTTACTATCTTGTGAGAGCAATGCTGACGTCGAAAAAGTGGGTGTCGAATGGGCTATCCAGCAATCAAAGGAATTGAAAGCTGCAGGAGTTCCATGCATTCATTATTATACGATGTCAAATTCAGAACAAGTTAAAAAGATCGCTGGTGAAGTATTTTAAATCTCTATTCCTAGTATTGCTGATCGTTCAAACATCAGCTGTTTTTGCACAAAAGAAAGGGTCAAATTTTAAGCTTAAGAATGCTGTTATTGTTGGTCAGTTCGACAAGCAGGAAGACCGTTATTCAATTGAGGCAAACCTGGTTGATCTGTTCAATTCCATGGGAGTAAAGGC
>SBGS01000248.1 GCA_006226555.1 Bacteroidota bacterium | reverse complement strand
TGGCAGCTCAGCAATAAACCATCATTGATCTCACTATCTGTCAGTACATAGTTCATTTTCATTTGAGCACTTCCTTCAATGATCTTGCACTTACAACTGCTGCAAACACCTCCTCTGCAGGAGTAAGGAGCATCCATTCCTGCCTTATTTGCGGCATCCAAAATTGTTGTTTTTTCATTACTGGTAAGCTCTTCCACATCACCATCCAGTTGAATGAAAAGTTGAACTTCACCTTTGAAATCTGAAGTTGGCGCTTCAACTTTTGGCTTCAATAGTTCAGGTGTGGTAAACAATTCAAATATTATTTTTTGATCTGAAACACCGAATAGATTCAAACTTTCCTTTACAGCCACGATCATTTCTTCGGGTCCACAGATCAAATACGCATCTGCCTTCAGTAGGCTGAGGTCGGTGCGTATCAATCCTGACATAAAATCCTTGTCGATGCGACCTTTCTCAAAACCGTCTTTCTCTTCTCGGCTAAGCAGGTAAGTAGTATACACCTTTTCCAGGGAAGTAAGCTCTTGATGATACAGGATGTGTTTTTCATCTCTATTTCCATAAAATAATCGGAAAGTACCTTCCTTATCGTATGCTTTTGCAATGGATAAGATAGGAGTAATGCCACTTCCCGCTCCAAATGCGACAACATTCTTCGCATCTGAAGGAAGAACAAACGATCCTTCTGGTTGTGAAACCCAAAGTTCATCTCCTGTCTTGGCATTATCGAACAGATAATTGGAAACAATTCCACCATCAACTTTCTTTATTGCTATAGTAAGTCCTTCCTTGGGAGCAGACGACAATGAATATGACCTTCTTTCTTCTTTATTGTTGATTGTAATGGCAACATTCACATATTGTCCTGGAATAAAGGAGTACTCAGATGACAGTCCAGCTGGAATGTCGAAAGTGATCTCAACTGTATCGTCACACAAATGACGCACATTCGATATCTTCAACGCTTGAAAACCACGTGGTTGCTTTCCTGTTTTTTCGGACTTAAAGAGCTTATTAAAGATTCCCATTTTTATTCGTCAAATGAAACAATTAGTTTTTCACTTGTTGGGTGTGCCTGACAAGTAAGTATATATCCGGCTTCTACCTCGTCCGGTTCAAGTGCGTAGTTTACGTCCATTGAAGCAGTACCCTCCATAATTTTTGCCTTACATGTGCAGCAAACACCGCCTTTACATGCAAATGGCAGATCTGCACCTGCTTCTTGCGCAGCATCAAGGATATTTTTACCTGTTGAATCGAGGTCGATATCCATTTCATCTCCATCAAGTATGATCGTCACGGATGAAGATATCTTCGGAGAGTTTTTTGGAAGCTCGATCGTTTCTTTTTTGGCACTGTTAGGGCTCGTAAAGAGCTCGAAATGAATGTTTGATTTCGGAACACCTAATGATTCCAAACCTTCGCGAACATCCATGATCATTTGTTCTGGCCCACAGATATAGGCTGCATCCACTTCATCGTTCATGTATTTCCTGAGGATAGTACCAATTTTATCCTTGTCAATTCTTCCTTTTTGAAGATCGTTTCCAAGACTTTCTCTTGACAATACATGCAAAACCTGAAGTCTATCCATGTATTGATTTTTAAGAGCTTCGATCTCCTCTCTGAAAATGATCGAATTGAATCCCTTGTTACCGTATACCAGGACAATGTTTGAACCCGGCTCTTCGGATAAAACCGTTTTCATGATGGAAAGTACTGGAGTTACACCAGAACCTGCAGCAACCAGTAGGTAAGACTTTTTAGCATCCTTATTAGGTTCAACCTTAAAGTTTCCTGCCGGCGTCATGACTTCCATCTCCATACCCGCTTTTAAAGCAGAATTCGCGTAAGTCGAGAACTTACCGTTTTCTACCTGTTTTATCGCAACCCTCCATTCTCCTTCATGAGGAGCTGAACAAAGGGAATATGAACGTCTAACATCTTCACCGTCAATCAATGCTTTGAGCGTGAGATATTGTCCGGATTCGTACTTGTATTCTGTTATTAATTCACGAGGAATCTCAAAAGCAATAGATACGGTATCCTCTGTTTCACGATTGACTTCAGCAATTTTTAACGTATGGAATTTCGGTGTCATTTACTATCAGTTTGTCGCAAAAATAGTTTTTTCATGTGGATTGGACAGGTCTTAATCAGGCATTAATTGATGAAATGGGCCTTCTTAAGGATGTGCGGTTTGTGAATGGGCTGCCTATTGCTTAAATTTGCTTTATCGAACTTAGTGAATATGAAGGAACTTGACATCAAAGAGCTGGAACGTAAGTTTCAAGAGAAGATTGATAACGAGATCAAGATCGAACCAAACGATTGGATGCCTGATGAGTACAGAAACACACTGATCAGACAGATCTCTCAACATGCCCACTCTGAAGTTGTAGGTATGTTGCCTGAAGGTAACTGGATCACCCGTGCTCCAAACTTGCGAAGAAAGGCGGTTTTGCTTGCCAAAGTGCAAGATGAAGCCGGGCATGGATTATATCTATACAGCGCAGTTGAAACGTTGGGTGCAGACCGAGAGGAAACGATCGATGATCT
>SBGS01000020.1 GCA_006226555.1 Bacteroidota bacterium | reverse complement strand
ATTGAGATAGAGAATTACTATAATGAAAGTGAATGGCGCGATGAATTAAATGCATTGCGCCATTTAGTTTTATCCTGTGGTCTGAGAGAGGAATTCAAGTGGAGACAACCGTGTTATACGCATAAGGGGAAAAATGTACTGATCCTGAGTAGGTTTAAAAATTATTGTGCGATCAATTTCTTTAAAGGATACCTGTTAAAGGGAGAAATTCCAGAATTGATCAGACCGGGCGAGAATACCCAAGAGGGAAGGCAACTTCGATTTAAGGAGCTTCAGGAAGTTCTTATGCATCAAGCCGGCATTTTAAATTATATCCATCAAGCGATTGAGATCGAAGAAGGAAATAATAAGCCAGCGAAAAGTAAAACGGCACGGGAAATAAAATCAGAAGAATTAGAGAATATATTCCAGGGAGATAGTGAATTTAAGAATGCATTCCATGGATTAACACCAGGGAGAAAAAGGGCGTATTTAATCCATTTTAATTCTGCAAAACAGGTGGAGACACGTATCAATAGAATAGAAAAGTGTCGATATCGCATCCTGATGGGGAAAGGCTTGAATGACTGCATTTGTGGATTATCAAAAAGATTGCCCAACTGTGATGGAAGCCATAAATTCATATCTTAGAACATTAGTTTTGGACTTAAAACATTACTCATGAAACTATCCACTATTCTTTCTTTTTTGCTTTTAGTCTTTCTATCGCATCGTGTATATGCAGATTCGCCTTTAACATCGACTCATTTTAGCAAAGCCTACCTGGATGTTCCCATTGTTAAAGCCGCCAAGGCTTCTGATGGTAAGATCACGGAAGAAATGATGGATTTTATTTTAGATCAAAACAATAAAATAGATGAAAAACTAGCTTTGATCAATGCTCTTGGCTGGAGGTATAAGGGTAAAAATAACTATGATCTCTTCGTAGCATACGCGATTCGAACAAAGTATAAGAGCGAATCAAAGCTTAAAAAAAAGGCATCAGGAGAATTACTGATCTGTATGGCTTATCTAAAGGCACTTGATAATTATTTTACAGTTACTGAAGCTATATTATTGGCAAACAAGGCAAAAGAAAAATCTAAAAGTTATTCTATTTGGTTGATAGCCGGAATGATCGAGGCCCAACAAGCGATGGATTCGAATTGGTGCAAAGTGTTTCAAATAACAAATGACGTTCGTCAGAACAAATCTCTTATTATGGATATGCGGGAGGCTGCATCTGAAGAGATCTTTGAATATATGGACCTCTACGAAGAATCTTGCAACGACTAGTATTCTACGATCACATTTTGATCAAGGATCTGATAAATGTTCCTCTCTGAGAATTGATCTTTAAATAGTAAACACCTTTCTCGAGTGTATGAAGATCCAGAGATAATTCTTGCTCGGAAAGAACAAAGCTCTTTAAGACTTGACCATTGATCGCAATTAACTCAAATTGGAGTTTGTTCCCGGTTTCATTGGAGATGATTAAATACTCCGTGAAAGGATTTGGATGCATATAAACTGCCAATTCTTCAGTATCGTCAATACCGTTAATACCAAGAATGTTGAAATTTACGTTGCTTATGCATCCTGCTCCATCGGTAACTGTAGCCATGTAATTACCTGAACATAAGTTATATGCAGAATTCCCTGTCTGTTGGGTCGGATCATTCCATACAATTGTAAATGGAGTTGTGCCGCCCGAAGGAAAGATATGCGCTTCACCATTGCAGGTTCCGTTGTCGGGAGATTGGAAAGCGCTGTAAGAAATGCTGTCCGGTTGCGGCACATAAACACAATAATTGTCTATTTGACCTAGATTGTCGGTTACCTGAACACAATATGATCCACTTACAAGTCCAGAGGCTGTTGCCGTAGTTTGTGATCCAGCGTTTATATCCCACAAATAACTGTAAGGTGCCTGACCGTCATTCGCTACGATGGTTGCTGATCCGTCGTTCGATCCGTAACAGGAAGCTGCTGCAATAACGGGGTAGAGGGCGAGCCCGTTACTGGTAGGGTAAACAACTTCAACCTTCATTGCTACCGGTAAATGATCAGACATGTAATACAAGGCTCTTACTACTGAATCAGGATACATGGTGTTTACCGGAGATTCAAGAAGTGATTTATTGTAATGATTTCCATCGTTACCAATTGCTTTATAGGTGTTAGGGATGTATTTAATGCTATCCGAACCGGACATAACATTTGAGGAAACAATAATATGATCAAAGCGATCATCGGAGCCTCCTTGAGAACCGCAATCCAGATTTTGCCCATTTCTAGTTGATTGCGTATGTATCGAGGCAAAGGAGCTATTGCTGTTCCAGTTTCCAGGTGAATTGATAGGATCCACAAGTGCCGCAGTTCCCGAAATTAAATTCTGGTAAGCCGCTTCTGAAGACCTGTAGACATTTAAGTCTCCACAAACAAAATGATGTCTATCCGAAGGACGTTGAGCAATGAAATTCATTAAGGTAGCGGTTTGAACAGCTCGGGTAGCCTGTTCTGTTGTTCCACTTCCTGCCTTTAAATGGCACATATATACTTCAATAAAAGTAGTGTCGTA
>SBGS01000261.1 GCA_006226555.1 Bacteroidota bacterium | reverse complement strand
TGAGAGTTCAGATCGATCTTCCCTTTAATCGTTTCGAACAACTGTATTTCATCAGCTGGAGTCTGTGGCTGAGAATAACCTGCAGAATCGATCATGCGCCACTCACTGAGCACATCATTGAATTGATCCAACTGTAATCCTACCCCCCACTTTAATGTGTGCTCCGAAAAACGTAAACGTTCATCATCCGAGAATCCTGATCCCAGAATTGAACTCCCGTTGTGATAAAAATTTACAATCGTTGCATTGAGTCTGTTTCTAGCATGATTCATAAATGAACCAATTCCCAGTGTTGCTATTGAATCTCCAAATTCCTCTTTAGACGGATCAGTCTCAAGTTCATTAATAAAGTACTGACCAAGAACATCAAAGTATTCACGCTCATCTGTATTGAAAACAGTGGCGTAAAAGTCAAGTTCTGTTCTTTTACTTTGCTGCCATTTAAGAGCAGTTCCTCCCATCATGGTTTGAAAGCGCGTCTGTTCCTTTCCTTCAAAGTAGATTCTGAACGAGTACGCTTCGTTAGCTGTACCGAAATCAGTCTCCTGCGTTTCCGGTGAAAAACGATAGTCATTGGATGAAAAGTGACCTAAGAATGACCACGTTAGCTTTTCGTTCAACGCAATATCAGTAAGGATCTGAGCATCCCAAAAGACAGGGTTGTAAGCACCTTGTGTTGGTAGCGAGTTTAAGAGATAGCCGTTAGATCGGTATCGTGCTCCGGCAAGATAGCTTACTCGACTCCCGCTATTCCCTTCTACATGAGATTCAACACCGAGAAGCGAAGCCATAGCTGAACCTTTAAAACCATTGGGAGATTTGTAGGTAATGTCTAATACGGAGCTTAGCTTGTCGCCGTATTCAGACTCAAAACCACCTCCAGAAAATTTTATTGATTCTACAAGTGAGGTATGAATAAAACTCATCCCTTCCTGTTGTCCTGATCGAGTCAAAAATGGTCTGTAAACTAGAAATCCGTTTACGTAAACCAGGTTTTCATCATAGGAACCTCCGCGAACATTGTAATTCGTGGTTAGCTCGTTATTAGAAACGGCTGAAGTAGAATACAAGAGAAATTTCTCAGCACTGTTCAGCGGAATTTTACCCAAATCGATCTTGGGAAGTTTCGGTAATTCAAATGGATCAATGCGTTCTCTCGTTATCGTTATCGAATCTGATTGCTGAAAATCAAACTTAACGTCATCTAATTTCACAGCCGAGAATTCGTTGATCTCAACTGTACGCTTCTCCTCAAGATCAGTACCGCCTATACGGTATATTATTGTATAAACACCTAATTCATCAAATCTTAATGAAAATTGCCCTTTGGAATTGGTATAAACAACCGATTCAACAGCCCCTTGAGCAAAGACCTTGGCGCCATCTACCGGAAAACCTCTCCGATCAGTACATTTACCACTAACAAGTGCCTCTTGTGCCATTGACCAAAAAGAGAACACGCAAATGATATGTATCAGAAAGACTCTTGACATCCTGCAAATGTAGCTTACAAACGGGAGTTATGGATTTTTATTTCAATCAGCACTCTCTGATAACTATTAAATCCGGCTCATATGGGTCAAGTGATGAATAAAGTTGTTCCAGTCGCTCATTAACATTTCCTTCTGCACAAAAATGAAAGAAGTTCATATATCGCTCCTGCAATTCGTTTTCAGGGAAGAGTCGCGATCTGATCGCTGATATTGCCCCCATAGCTGTATCATGCTTAGCCTTTGCTGCTCTTACCACTTTTGATCTTATCGCATCGACTTGTTTGTCAATTTTTGCACCTTCAGCTCTGGCATACTGCTCCAAAGACGGATCCGCTTCCAATACATAATCCAATATCTCACCTTTCAATACCTCTAAAGCCGATGTCAGCGCTTCGTCATCCAGCACTTCAGACTCATTTGCTTCTATGTATTCCTTCTTTATTTCTTCTTCTCTTCTGAATAATGAGTGCAGTGGCAAGTCTAATTTGGAGATCTTCTTTTCAGTAATAGCATCAATCCACATTACGCTATTTCGCACCCTGATCATTGGGTAATCAACATCAAAAGACTCGAATACACCCTTTAATTGTAACCAATAAGAAATTTCTCCTCCTCCCCCGACATACATCAGATTCGGAAGTATATATTCCTGATAGACCGGTCTTAAGACAACATTAGGGGAGAAACGTTCCGGATGTTTTCTTGCCAGGTCAATTATCTCTTCTTTCGAGAAATCACCCACCTGATGAATCGTAAATTTATCTCCCGAGACATCGATTCCAGATCTCATATGATCATCGAGATAGAAAAAATTGAGCTGTCTGGGTTTCACTTGCAGACCTATTCCCTCCCGTTGTAAAGACAAATTTGTTTTTTCAACAGCTTCAAGTGATGGTCTTTCTGATAGTTCTTTTTCGATCACTGGCAGAAAAGAACGCTTGAGTTCAGTATCATCCCCATCAATTATGACAAGGCCTTTATCTCCAAACAAGGCATCCACCAATCCGCGTGTAGCTGCAGCCAAATTCTTTCCCTCGTAGGCATTGAGGAGGAGAGTAATTTCATCGTGATTTTCATTGAAAA
>SBGS01000017.1 GCA_006226555.1 Bacteroidota bacterium | reverse complement strand
CACGGTTACCTTCTCCTTCTTACAAGAAGCAAGTACAGCTACAGCTATAATGGCTGTTCCTATTATCCGAATACCACTCAATCTCATTTTGCAATGGATATCATTGTTTGAACAGGTCGTCCAGATTCAGTATTACCTCGAAGAACATACACACCATTTGGAAGCCCTATCGGAAGATCATAGCTTCCTATTTCCTGAATTTGATATTGATTGATTTGTTTTCCACTGATATCCACTAACGTTAAGTCTATCAGCCTTTCATCACATTCAATCTCGAAATTACCTTTATTTACAGGATTCGGGTAAACTTTTAAAGGATCAGAAGTAAGATCCTCCACACCAAGGTCTAAGGCCTCCGTGCGAGCGGAGAAAACATGATCTCTGAAATTTTCAATTGCATCCTGATCTTGTAGATCATCCCCGTGAGCGATAACACCATTCTGAACCGAAATATCACGTAATCCTTCGATATAATCTCCATCTATCGCAATTACCATTGTATTATTTACCAACTGACCGTTAACCGCAACATACTGTTCGTGATAATTATGATTTCCAAGCGCATGTAGCTCGAATGCCTGAGTATAGTTCAATCCTGCAACTCCTTCGAAGGCCAGAAAGCGATAGCCCGAGATCCATCCCCAATGCATGGAAGGATTCTGCGGAGCTAGTGGATGTTCAGGTGGATACATTGAAGGATCCTCGTTGTTAGTTGGACTATGAACACCAATGTGAAATTTGATCCCTTCCACGTTGGTCACGTTTAATTGCCCTAGTGGAATTTTACTATGTCCATTATTTGCCTTTAGTAAAGCCACTGTATCTTCAGATACAACTGTTTCTTGTCCACCATCATGTACAACAGTGAATTTTGTTACATAATACTGTAACCTCGTCACTTTGAATGATTCTCCCAGGTTATTCACAAACGGAGCATTCCATTGATAAGGCACTGATCCCATTTTATGGTAAATGCGCAATTCAGTCTCCACTTGTGACATAGCCCAAAGAGGACTAAACAACAGAAATAAAGCAACTATTTTTTTCATAATGTTTTAATCTTGACGACAAATTAAAAAAAACTAATATAGGTCAGGCAATTAAATAACTACCAAACATTGAATTCCTATAATAAATTACTGACTATCAAAAAGTTGAACATCTCATCAGAAAGCCCTTTTGTTATAGGTTCGTTCGGAGCATTATACATTTTATAGTTCTCAATTGGATCGATTGACGCATCTTTCAATACATGATTCATATTTTCAAAAATCTTAAAATATGCTGTCTCGTATGCAGATCTAAGTATTACTGCTTCATTTTCGGCCACTTGTAAATCGGTCCTACCTTGAAAAATTGCAACAGGAATATTTAAATCAGAAATTGCATCTGACGGATCATAACTGAACCAATTGGTGAGAAACGGCTGTAGCGCTTTCGGCAATGTATTCTTTAGCTGAGCCGGAGCCTGATCAAAATAACTTCCTTGATACAATGAATCCAAGAAAATACGCAGTGTATCTGAATTTTCAGGATAGCTAAAAGAAGGGCTTAATTGATCGTACAAGATCTGATCTATCGGTCTTCCTGCTCCGGCAAGAGAAATAACCCCATCAACATTACACTTTTTAGCAGCCAATATTGCAACTAAAGATCCCTGGCTATGACCTGCGAGTATAACTTTTGAAAAACGCTTGTCTTTTCTCAGGAACTCAACCCATCTTACAGCATCATTCACAAAATCGTCGAACATGATCGTATCCAGACTCGATCTGAAAGTAGGCAAACTTTTTCCACTTGCTCTTTTGTCAATGCGTAAAGTTGGGACACCTTTTTTGTAAAGCTCTTCTGCCAACATCATGAACGAATTGGAAGTTAAGCCCATTAATGAGTTGCAATTACGATCCGTTGGACCAGAACCAGGTATTAATACAATGATTGGTTTGGCTTCTTTGCCTTTGGGAACCAATAAACTGCCATACAACGTCCCCTCTTTCAATACAATTGAAACTTCTTTATCCTTTTTTCGGGCAATTTCCTGAGAGAAAACTGAACCTGCAAGGAGTATTATTAAAAAAGTAATTAATGTCTTCATCGGACATATTTTCTGGTGAAATAAATGATCAATGGGAATCCTATAATTGTTGGTGACAACCAGAGTATCCATGATGGTTCAAATTGGATGTTATTTACTGTAAAAGCCGTGAAAGCCGCTATGTAGCTACCGATCATTCTTCCGATATGTTCATTTAACCAAATCCCTTCCCGCTTTCTTTTTCCTTGAATGATATAATTGTAATCAATCTTCCAGAGCAATCCTCCTATCAATCCAAATGAAGAAAGGACAATGCCTAATCCATTATTTCCTAATACGAAAGCATAGATTGCATAAGAGCAAAGTGCAATGTATATCATTCCATATAGAACCGTAGTCAATTTATCCCACCATTTAACACTGCCTTCGTCACGAATAAATCGAAACCGAACACCTGTATGAACCAGGTAAAAACTGAAGAAGCCAATGAGAAGCAGGAAAATGTTATTTCTGTAAATACTTACCAAAAGTGAAGTAAGAAA
>SBGS01000025.1 GCA_006226555.1 Bacteroidota bacterium | reverse complement strand
GAAAAAGCAAACATTTCGGACAGCACAGTTGGTGTTGTTGCTTACATTACACTCATTGGTTTCATCATCGCGATCGTACTAAACGGTAGCAAAGAAGGTGAAGAAAAAAAATTTGGTGCATTCCACTTGAGGCAAGCACTTGGTTTGATCATCTTTGCGGTTGGAATATACGTTATGATGCTCTTGCTGACAACTATCCTTATTTCTATTAGCTGGGCATTATTAGCCATTGTTTCCTTTATCTCAATGATCGTTTGGTTAGGATTATTAGCATTGATCATTATGGGAATTATAAATGCCGCAAACAAAACCTATAAGGAAGTGCCCGTGATTGGCAAATTCAGCAGTAAAATACTCGGTAATACTTTTGAATAATCTAATGAGGTCATTCAATGAATGGCCTCTATTTTTTTTGAAATTTCCTGCCATAATTTATCTGCAGGTACGGGCGCTTCAACCACGATGCGCTCTTTTGTTGTCGGATGATCGAAGCTAAGTCTTCTGGCATGCAGATGAATAGAACCGTCCTTGTTGGATCGTTTTGCTCCGTATTTGAGATCTCCCTTTATGCAGCAACCAATCGATGACAACTGCGATCTGATCTGATGATGCCTGCCTGTTTCCAATTTTATCTCCAAAAGGAAATAATTATCCGATTTCGCGATCAATGTATAATGAAGCATTGCCTTTTTTGAATTTGGTACTTCTTTGAGATGAGCGTAGGATTTATTCTGCTTTTCGTTTCGTTGCAAATAATGAACGAGTGTATCGGATTCTTTTGGTGGCATATTTTCTACTACCGCCCAATATATCTTCTCAACATCCTTTGTTCTGAACTGATCGTTTAATCGAGAAAGAGCTTTACTTGTGCGAGCAAAGAGCAAAGCTCCCGTCGTTGGCCTGTCTAAACGATGAACGACACCACAAAAAACGTTTCCTGGCTTTTTGTATTTTTCCTTTAAATACCTTTTTATTCTTTCAGAAACAGGTTCGTCACCTGTTTTATCACCCTGAACAATGTCACCACTTCGTTTATTGATCACGATGGTGTGATTGTCCTCGTGTAAAACTTCCAACGCTTCCATTTATCAGTAAGATTCCTCTTCGTTCGGGAAATCACCTGACTTCACATCCTCAATATAGCGGTGGAATGATCCGAGCATTTCCTGATACAGATTATGGTATTTTCTTAAGAATCGTGGATTGAACTCGTTATTGATACCTAACATATCATGTACAACCAATACCTGGCCATCGACTCCGTTACCCGCTCCAATACCTATAATTGGTATGTGGACTTCTTTAGCAACTTTAGCTGCAAGCTCCGCCGGAATTTTTTCCAGTACGATAGCAAAACAACCTACTTCCTCCAGTGCTTTTGCATCAGAAATCAATCTTTCTGCTTCCTCTTCTTCTTTTGCTCTCACAACATAAGTCCCGAACTTGTAAATCGATTGAGGAGTCAATCCCAGGTGCCCCATAACGGGAATCCCTGCTGTAAGAATACGAGAAATCGATTCCAATATTTCTTGTCCTCCTTCCATTTTCACTGCATGTCCCCCAGATTCCTTCATGATCCTAATCGCACTTGATAAGGCTTCTTTAGAATTACCTTGATAAGAACCGAAAGGCATATCTACAACAACCAATGCTCTATCAACTGCTCTTACGACTGAAGAAGCATGATATATCATCTGATCCAATGTGATCGGAAGCGTGGTTTCATGACCTGCCATAACATTTGAAGCTGAGTCTCCAACCAATATTACGTCGATCCCTGCAGTATCGATTATTCTAGCCATGGAAAAGTCATAACCGGTAAGCATCGTTATCTTTTCTCCTGCATCCTTCATCTCCTGAAGAACATGGGTCGTAACTTTCTTTACGTTTCTGTGAACTGACATGTAAAATGTTTTATGCAAATCTAATGAAAACCCGTGTTTTCGGTTACTAAATCGTAAATTCGTGGGATCAGGAGCAAATTATTCTATAATTCACCAAAAAAAATGAATTAATAGTATGTATTGTTCTGGAAAATATTCGTAATATTGCAACCCGTTTCGGCGGAGAAAATGTAATTTTTGAGACATGGACTTTATTAAATCACTTGAGAACGAATTAGTTGAGAAGAAAAGTTACCCAGAATTTAAAAGCGGTGACACGATCTCAGTTACCTATAAAATTAAGGAAGGGAACAAAGAGCGTCCTCAGACGTTCCAGGGAGTAGTTTTGCAACGTAAGGGATCTGGAGCTACAGAAACTTTTACAATCCGTAAAATGTCTGGAAACGTTGGAGTTGAGCGTATCTTCCCTGTTAACTCTCCGTTTATTGAGGAGATCGTTGTTAACAAGAAAGGACGTGTACGTCGTGCTCGTATCTTCTACTTCAGACAGCGTACTGGTAGACAAATCGGAGAGGATGCTTTATCTACTGCGGGATGGGGTTAAGTACCAGGCCTATCCCATTTCGCTGGGGCCAAGGCCGCGCGGGCACAAGCAGTATGCGGGTGATGAGCGAACGCCAGAGGGGCGTTATATTCTGGATTTCAAGACGGAAAAAAGTGATTTTTACAAGGCCATTCATATT
>SBGS01000084.1 GCA_006226555.1 Bacteroidota bacterium | reverse complement strand
CCGAAGAATGTTTCGATCCTTGGAGGTGTTCCGTTGTTCAAGTATCAGTTGGAGTTCTCGCAGCTGATAGTCGCAGAAGCCCCTAAATCTATTATGGCAGAGGCCATGCGTAAGATCAGAACAAATCTTAGTTACATCAATCCAAACTATAAAACGATCGCTATTTCTTCTTCGATCTCAGGTGAAGGGAAAACATTTGTAGCATTGAATCTGGGAGGAATCATCGCAATGTCAGGAAAGCGCGTGATCCTGTTGGATCTTGATATGCGTAAACCAAAGATCCACCTAGGAATGAATGCGGACAACACGCATGGTATGAGCTCACTTATTGTGGGACAATCGACATTGGATCAGTGTATTCAGAATTCAAGTATGGAAACATTTGATTTCATTACCGCCGGTCCGATACCTCCAAATCCATCTGAGCTGATCTTAAGTGATAGCTTTAAATCTATTGTGAACGACCTGAAGGAAAGATATGATGTGGTGATCATTGATAACCCTCCGGTAGGACTAGTTTCGGATGGAGTTAAAAACCTTACGGAGGCTGATATTCCGATCTATGTATTTAAATCGCATTACTCTAAACGAAATTTTGCAGTTCGGGTTCGTGAATTATTCGAAATGCAGCAACTACGCTCTTTAAATGTAATCTTGAATGGTGTTCAATCCAGCAAGAGTTCAATTTACGGCTATGGTTACGGTTACGGCTATGGTTATGGTTATGGAGATGGCTACGTAGAGGATAACACAGAAAAGTTCAAAGAAGAAGCAAGACAGAATAGATGGTACCGTAAAATCTTTAAATTTTTTAAGAAAAGCTAAGTTTTCCTTCCTACCTTTGCTACACACTTAAGACGCGTGGATCAACGATTACTACAACTTATTTCATTTGCTATCGGCGGTGCCCTTGTGGCAATAATTGTAAATAGTTTATTGCTGCGTTTTTCCAGAACACTTGGTATCAGGAATAAGAATGATGTTATTGTTCGATGGAGCAATGAATCCAAACCCTCATTAGGGGGAGTTAGCTTCTATCTTGTGTTTCTTTTCAGCTTGATCGCATACGCGATCACATTCAGTGATGGCCCGAATATATTTCAGAATAAGCCTTTCGTAGGGCTTTTGGGAGCAGGTTCAGTGGCTTTCCTAATGGGTTTAGCAGACGACGCCTACAATACGAAACCTCTCTTGAAACTTGCTGTTCAAATACTTTGCGGTGTGCTTTTCGTTGTTACAGGTACACACATAGAGCTCTTTCATGAAGGAATCAGTGATTCATTGGTTACGATTATCTGGGTAGTGGTGGTAATGAATTCTTTGAACATGTTGGATAACATGGACGGCATAACGGGTACAACGGTAGTTTTTATACTCGCAGCAGCTTTGATATCGAATTGGATCATGCTCGGATTTAATGCGAATATTTGGTCGATCACCATGATCTCAATTATTGGTGCCGTAATAGGGTTTCTGACCATGAATATCCACCCGTCAAAGTTGTTCATGGGTGATGCAGGATCACAATTTATAGGATTGTTTGTTGCTTATATTGCAATCGATAATTTGTGGAACGCTCCTTATCACGTTGAAGCCCCTTCATATCTTGGATTATTTATAGTGCTGGTAGCCTTTACGCCTGCTGCTGCGGACACACTCACTGTTGTGATCAACAGAATTCGCGCGGGCAAGTCTCCTATGGTTGGAGGTAAAGACCATACAACTCACCACCTGGTGTATGCAGGTTTAAATGATCGTCAGGTTTGGTACGTGTTTCTGGCAATTGGATTGCTTTCATCGATTCTTGCGATCTCGATGATCAACATGCTCAAACTAAAAACACTGTTACCAATACCTCTTTTCGCGGTGTTTTTTCTGTTTGTATTTTTTCTGCTGTATCGCAATACAATTAAGTTTAAAGCACCCAAGAAATAGCGTATTTTTGTCCTATGATCAGGACGATTTTATTCTTTTTTCTCCTTCTTGCCCTTGTAGCCTGCGATAAACCTGAATCAAGGAAAACCGGGAATAGTGAGAAGCAATCGGATTCCAGGCCTAAATTTCAGATTCCGGACTTACCGGACAAGATTGTCTTTTGTGATGAACCATTGATCATGAACGACCATGAGGCAGTAGAACGATTGCACAGAGAGCTGATCATCAACTCATATTATCACAGCTCAACCATTCAGATCCTGTTACGTTCGAAAAGGTATTTACCACTTATTGAAGAGATTCTTAAGAAAAACGGAGTTCCGGATGACATGAAGTACCTATGCGTAGCGGAGAGCGCATTGACCAATGCAACTAGTCCTGCCGGAGCAAAGGGGTTTTGGCAATTTATGCCTGCCACAGGATCGGAATTCGGATTGAGAATCGATGAAGACGTCGACGAGCGTTTGAACATCGAAAAAAGTACACAAGCCGCGTGTAACTATATGAAAACTGCTCACGATAAATTCAAAGACTGGGGGTTAGCAGCAGCCTCCTACAATATGGGAATGGGAGGAATCGAAAATGCACTTCGAGAGCAAAAGGTAAAACATTATTCAGATCTGTACCTCAATTCTGAAACCAGCAGATATGTAATGCGCATTGTTGCGTTAAAATTAATTTTAGAATCGCCGGATGACTTTGGATTTGAGGTGAATGATAATGATTATTATCTTCCTGTTCGCACAACCGAGATAGAGGTGATGGAAAGTATTCCTGATCTGATAGATTGGTCTAGAAGCAAAGGCATAACTTATAAGTTGTTGCGGTCATTAAATCCGTGGCTGATTGGAAGAAAATTAGATGTGAAAGGAAATTCATATAAGATCAAATTACCGGCATAATGAAGGAGGAAGGCGTGATTTCAGTATTTGGTGCCAGAGAACATAATTTGAAAAATGTTGACCTGGTCATTCCGAGAAATAAATTGGTTGTATTTACCGGTCTCAGTGGATCAGGGAAGTCGTCATTGGCTTTTGACACGATTTATGCTGAAGGTCAACGAAGATATATTGAGACATTTTCTGCTTACGCCAGACAGTTTTTAGGAGGGCTTGAGCGTCCGGATGTCGATAAGATTGATGGTTTAAGTCCGGTCATTGCGATCGAACAAAAGACGGTTTCACGTTCTCCTCGATCAACCGTTGGAACAATTACCGAGATCTACGACTTCATACGTTTGTTGTATGCACGAGCTGGAATTGCATATTCTTCCTCCACAGGTGAAAAAATGGTCAAGTATTCTGATGAGCAAATAGTTGACCTAATACTGGAAAAGCACAATAATAAAAAAGTAGTATTCCTTGCTCCGAAGATAAAAGGACGAAAAGGACATTATCGCGAACTATTCGAGCAAATACAAAGACAGGGTTTTACAAAAGTTCGTGTCGATGGTGAATTGAAGGATATTACAAAGGGGATGAAACTGGATCGTTATAAGATCCATGATATTGATATTGTCATTGATCGACTCCTTGTCAGACCTGAAGATCGAAAAAGAATATACGATAGTGTAATCACTGCTATGAAACATGGTTCAAAAGCTATGATGGTTATGGACCATGATACCGGTGAGGTGAGACATTACAGCCGTATGCTCATGTGTCCTACAACAGGAATTAGTTATCCCGAACCTGAGCCTAGTTTCTTCTCCTTTAATTCCCCTTACGGCGCTTGTAAAACCTGTAATGGTTTAGGAGAAGTTTCAGAGGTAGACAGAGACAAGATCATTCCGGATGCCAAGCTATCCATAAAAAAGGGTGGTCTTGCTCCAATTGGTGAATATAAGCGAACATGGATCTTCGAAAAGCTCGATGCGCTCTTAAGACAGGAAGGATACACCTTAAATACACCGATCAGCGATATAGATGAAGAGACAATACAATTGATCTTGCAGGGGAATGAAGGAATGCTCCGATCTCAGAAGGATAAGTCAATTGTGTTTGAAGGTTTGATGAGTTTTCTTACACGTCACGCCGAGGATGGTTCAGCTGGAATTATCCGTTGGGCTCAAAGCTTCATGAATCAAATCACCTGTCCGGAATGTAATGGCACTCGAGTAAAGGCTGAAGCGTTAAACTTCAAAATTGGAGACAAACATATCGGTGATCTGGGTCAGATGGATATCGAAGAGCTGTATAATTGGTTCATGGAACTTGATCCACAACTTAGTTCGGATCAATTACAGATCGCTACCGAAATATTGAAAGAGATTCGCGCACGACTCGGTTTTATCGTGGAGGTTGGTTTGACCTACTTGACATTGAATCGATCGGCGAAGACTTTATCCGGTGGTGAAGCTCAACGCATAAGACTTGCGACACAGATCGGTAGTGAGCTGATGAATGTACTATATGTGCTGGATGAACCATCTATAGGTTTGCATCAGAGAGATAATACGCGATTGATTCAATCGTTAATTCGTCTTCGAGATACCGGGAACACTGTAGTCGTGGTCGAACACGATAAAGAGATGATTGAAGCAGCGGACTTTATTGTGGATATCGGTCCCGGTGCAGGAGTTCATGGTGGAGAGATCGTGAATGCTGCGCCTTATAAAGATCTGAATAAAGTGAGGTCTTTGACAACCCAATACCTTACAGGCGAGAGAATTATTCCTGTTCCGCTCGAGAGGAGGAATGGCAATGGAAGGTCGCTCGAAGTTCACGGAGCAACAGGTAGAAATTTGAGAAATGTGGATCTGAAGATACCTCTGGGGACTTTCACCTGTGTTACAGGAGTTTCAGGAAGCGGAAAATCTTCACTCATTAATCAGACATTGTACCCGATCCTGATTCAACATTTATACAATGGGGTTAAGAAACCATTACCATTTAAGAAGATAAAGGGAATAGAGCATATTGATAAGGTGATCGAAATTGATCAAAGCCCTATTGGTAGGACGCCCCGTTCCAATCCAGCGACCTATACGAAGCTATTTGATGAGATAAGATCGCTCTTTTCAAGTTTACCTGAAGCACAGATACGGGGATATAAGCCAGGTAGATTTTCATTCAACGTTGCGGGTGGAAGATGCGAAACGTGTAAAGGAGGTGGAATGAAACTCATAGAAATGAATTTCCTGCCGGATGTTTATGTAGAATGCGAAACCTGCAATGGGAAACGCTACAATCGCGAAACGCTTGAAGTAAGGTACAAAGGGAAATCCATTAGTGATGTATTGGAAATGACGATCGAAGAAGGAGTCCATTTCTTCGAGTCTCATCCCAAAATGTATAGGATCCTGAAAACTCTTGAGAGCGTTGGACTTGGATACGTAAAGC
This sequence comes from Bacteroidota bacterium, assembly GCA_006226555.1. Lineage (GTDB taxonomy): Bacteria > Bacteroidota > Bacteroidia > Flavobacteriales_D > Crocinitomicaceae > UBA4466. The sequence goes on along the minus strand of SBGS01000084.1, from coordinate 9,863 downwards.
TTGGACAACCATCTACTACCCTGAGTGGAGGAGAGGCACAACGGATTAAATTGTCCAGTGAACTTTCAAAACGAAGTACTGGAAAGACGCTTTACATTTTAGATGAACCTTCAACCGGATTACATTTTGAAGATATCCGCATGTTATTGGAGGTACTTCAAAGATTGGTAAATGAAGGAAATACAGTGTTAGTGATAGAACACAACCTGGATATAATAAAAACGGCGGATCACATCATTGATATCGGTCCGGAAGGAGGCAAGGGTGGAGGTGAGATCGTATGTGAAGGCACACCTGAGGTCATCGCCAAAAAGTATGCTAAAAAATCGCATACGGCGCATTACCTGGTTGCCGAGCTCAAATGATTATTCCTCGAACTTCTTGAAAAGAACCGATGCAATGTGACCTCCAAACCCAAAGGTGTTGCTCATAGCATATGTCATTTCCTTTTTTGCACCTTTATGCAATGGGAATTCAAATTTATCCGAAAAGTCGGGTTCAATATTCTTGGTGTTTATCGTTGGAGGAACGATTTGATGCTTAAGTGCAAGAACTGTTGCTATTGCTTCTATCGCTCCTGCTGCTCCAAGAAGATGTCCTGTCATTGATTTTGTTCCGGATAAAGCAAGGTCATGTCGGATGCCAAATAGTCTTTCCACAGCGATTAATTCTGAACGATCTCCAAGTGGAGTTGAAGTTGCATGCATGTTTATATAGTCCACGTCATCAGGTGTGATACCTGCTTCATCGAGTGCTTCGGTCATACCGAGAACTGCACCTTCCCCTTCGGGATGAGTACCTGTTAGGTGATATGCATCTGCGGCCATCCCACCACCAACAACTTCTCCAAATATGGTTGCTCCTCTCTTTTTAGCATGTTCATATTCCTCGAGGATCAGTGCTCCGGCTCCTTCTCCCATTACAAAACCATCTCGTTCAATGTCAAAAGGTCTCGAAGCAGTTTCCGGTGAATCGTTTTTTGTCGAAAGCGCTTTAGCCGATGAGAATCCTCCCATTGCAGCTTCGTTAATCGCAGCTTCTGAACCACCTGAAATTATCATGTCTGCTTTACCCCAACGGATGTAATTAAACGCCTCGATCAATGCCGTATTCGATGTGGCACAAGCAGAAACAGGACAGAAATTAACGCCTCGTAAACCATATTTTATCGAAATAATTCCTGAAGCGATATCGACTAGAATTCTTGGAATAAAGAAAGGGGTAAAACGCGGGGTTCCATCGCCTGAAACATATTCTTTCATCTGATCCTGGAAGGTTTGAATTCCACCATTCCCAGAACCCCAAATAACGCCAATGCGGTTTTTATTTAATGTGTCCAGATCAATATTTCCATTTCTTAGCGCTTCATCTACTGCGTAAAGTGCATACAACGAAAATGCATCATATTGTCTTATTTCTTTGACATGGAAGTGATCTTTTACGTCAAAATCCTTTAGCTCACATGCGAATTGTGCTTTAAATTTCTCCGGATCGAATTTTGTGATACGCGCTGCCCCACTTTTTCCTTCGATCAGTGATTTCCAAAAAGATTGAACATCATTTCCTATGGGAGTCAGAGCCCCCATTCCTGTAATTACAACACGTCTCATATAAAGATTTTTATCAAAGAAATCCAAGCTCGAGCTGAGCTTCCTCACTCATCATGCTTTTGTCCCATGGTGGATCAAAAACGATCTCAACTTTCGCCGTTGTCACTTCAGGGAGAGATGCGACCTTATCCTCAACTTCTTTTGGAAGCGATTCAGCCACCGGACAGTTCGGTGAAGTTAAAGTCATTTCGATCACAACATTTTTTTCACCGTCGATCTTTACTTCGTATATCAATCCCAATTCGAAGATATCAACTGGTATCTCCGGGTCATAAATGGTTTTTAATACCTCAATGATCTTATTTTCTAACTCCATCATGGGTGCAGTTTATTTAGATGCAGCTGCTTGCAAGGCTGTTAATTTCATTTTCTTAACCATACTCGCCAAACCATTGGCTCTGGTTGGGGATAGATGTTCCTGTAAACCGATATCACCTATAAAGTGAAGGTCGCACTTCACGATGTCCTCGGGTTTTTCATTGTTCAGGACACGAATTAGCAAACCAATTATGCCTTTCGCGATGATCGCATCGGAATCTGCCGAATATTTCATGATGCCATCTTCAACGCGGGCATCCAGCCAAACTTTCGACTGACATCCTTCGATCAATTTATCCTGCGATTTAAGCGTTTCATCGATAATAGGAAGATCTTTCCCTAGCTCGATGATATACTCATACTTATCCATCCAATCGTCGTAGATGGCGAATTCGTCAATAATTTCCTGTTGTTTCGATTCTATGCTCATCGTAACATATTTACACTTCGTTTCAGTGCGATTATAAACTGATCGATCTCTTCCCTGGTGTTGTAAAATGCAAATGAAGCTCTTACAGTTCCTGGAATTGCGAAACGATCCATTAATGGTTGGGTGCAATGATGTCCTGTCCTAACGGCTATACCTTGCTTATCCAACAAAGTTCCTATATCAAAAGGGTGAATACCATCTACTACGAAGGATGCAACACTGATCTTTTTCGATGCAGTACCGATCAAACGTAATCCTTCGATCGTCAATAATTGTTTTTCAGCGTAATCGAGCAATTCTTCTTCGTATGCCGCAAGTTCATTATGATCTAATCCGGATAAATAATTGAAGGCTTCTCCTAAAGCAATGCATCCTGCAATATTCGGTGTGCCTGCTTCAAATTTGAACGGCAAGACATTGTAAGTCGTCTTTTCAAATGTCACTTTATCGATCATATCACCTCCTCCCTGGTAAGGTGGGAGATTCTCAAGGATTTCTTTCTTGCCGTACATTACACCAGTGCCCGTTGGACCGAATACCTTGTGGCCTGAAAAAACATAAAAATCGCATCCCATAGCCTGAACATCGATCTTCATGTGCTGGATAGATTGTGCTCCATCGATCATTACCCATGCACCTTTCTTATGCGCCATCTCAATGATCTGCTCAACAGGATTTATTGTTCCCAGTGTATTGGAAACATGAGTAACCGCTACGAGTTTGGTTTTATCGCTCAAGAGCTGTTCGTACTCACTCATGATCAACTCACCTTTATCATTGATCGGTATCACCTTCAAGATGCAGCCTTTACGCTCGCACATCATCTGCCAAGGAACAATGTTCGAGTGATGCTCCATTTCGCTGATGATCACTTCATCACCGGTTTTGAGCGTCTCTCCGATACTAAATGCAAGAAGATTAATACTGTCAGTAGTTCCTTTTGTAAAGATCACGGTTTCTTCCTCAGGAGCATTGATCGCATTTTGAACAATACGTCTTGAAGCTTCGAAAAGATCTGTAGCTTTCTGACTCAAATGATGTACTCCCCTATGTACGTTGGCATTGTCAGACAAATAGTACTGCTCAACTGTTTTGATTACTGATCGTGGTTTCTGAGAAGTTGCTCCGTTATCGAAGTAAATGAGCTTTTTTCCATACACCTCCTGATCAAGCGCAGGAAAATCCTTTCGAATCGCTTCTACATCAAAATCATGTCTGATCTTTTCCTTTAACATACTGCGAAGTTAAGAATATCCTTTATTTGGAACAATTCTAAACAAAAGTATTTCAGTAACTCTAGTTACGTTCAAAAAGCATTAAGAACTCCATGTTTCCGTCGCCTCCGAGGATTGGAGATTCAATATGCTCTTTGTATGTGAGGTTGTTTTCACTTCCGGATCGTTTGATAGAATCGATCACAATGGGATAAAGCTTCTTATCCTTCACAATCCCTCCTTTGCCGATATTGTCCTTACCCACTTCAAATTGTGGCTTTACAAGAGCGATAACAAAACCACATGGTTTGATCAGGGTATGAAGGAAAGGGAAAACCTTTGTCAATGATATAAATGAAACGTCTATCACTACACCATCAACGAGCTCCGGGATAAGATTTGTGTTTAATTCTCTAACATGTGTTCTTTCCAGATCGACCACTTTTGGGTTTTCCTTGATCTTTTGATGGAGTTGACCTTTACCAACGTCAACACAATATACTTTTGCGATATCATGACTGAGCAGAACTTCGCTAAAACCACCGGTTGATGCTCCCAGGTCAATGATCGTTTTTCCTGTTAATTCCGGTTGCCATTTTTCAATTGCAGCAACCAGCTTTAGGGCACCTCGGGACACCCAAGGAATCTCCTCTTCAATAACCTGTATTTCGCAATCAACCGGAAAACGCTTTCCTGTTTTGTTAATTAGCTTGCCGTTAACAAGTACTCCTGTTTCTTTGATCATTCTCTCGGCGCGTACTCGTGTGCTGGCGAGTCCTCGCTGGATCAGAAGTTTGTCCAGTCTTTCTTCCATGATGCAAAGATAGTCTTCTGTAAATTTTGTTGCGTTCAATAACTTTAGCAAGCGTATATTTGCAGCACAAAAATTATTGAGTTGGAGACTGTTTACATAACGAGAAGAGAAACCTTCAATGCGGCGCATAAATTATACCGCGAGGATTGGTCTGAAGAAAAGAACTGGGAAGTCTTTGGTAGATGTAGCAATAAGCATTGGCATGGACATAATTTTGAGATCTTTGTCACAGTTAAAGGGAAGCCTTCTGAGGATACAGGTTTCGTGATCAACTTGAAAGATCTGAGTGTGATCATTAAAGAAAAGGTTGTAGACCCATTGGATCACATGAACCTTAATCTGGATGTTCCTTTTATGAAAGGAATTCTCGCATCAACTGAAAATCTTGTGATCGAAATTTGGAAGCTTATCGATGCTCCGATTAAAGAGGCAGGAGGAGAATTGGTTAAAATAAAGTTGGTTGAAACGGAAAACAACTTTGTTGAGTATTACGGAGGAAAAGAGCCGTATTAAGATTTTTTAAGGAAATTCGGTGTAAATTATAGCGAATTTACCGTCAAATTAGAGCATGACAGATTTTAATAAAGATACGGATCGTACGAAAGAACTGAGTACAAATTATGAATCGATCATTCGTCAGTTAGGTGAGAATCCTGATCGTGAAGGATTAAAGAAAACACCTGAACGCGTGGCTGAAGCTATGCAGTTTTTGACGAAGGGCTATGGTGAGGACCCGGATGGGATCATTCAACAGGCGATCTTTCATGAAGAGTACAGTGAGATGGTTATCGTTAAGGACATTGAGCTTTATTCGCTTTGTGAGCACCATATGCTGCCTTTTTTCGGTAAAGCGCATGTGGCCTATATTCCAAACGGCAAGATCGTTGGTTTGAGTAAAATCCCACGTGTTGTGGATGCTTATGCACGAAGACTTCAAGTTCAGGAACGTTTAACGATAGAGATCAGAGATTGCATCCAAAGAACACTTGATCCTCAGGGAGTGGCGGTTGTGATAGAGGCGTCTCACATGTGTATGCAGATGAGAGGAGTTCAGAAACAAAATTCTGTAACGACATCAAGTGCTTTTACAGGTCTTTTCTTAAAAAACGATTCAACTCGAAAGGAATTTATTAATCTGGTTCAAGCAAAGTTGCATTAATTAAATTTTATTGAATTATGGGATTTGGTTTTGGCCCGGTGATGATCATCGGTTTCCTCTTCATGGGGTTAGGAATGTTGGTGAGTTCTGTGTTGCGTTCAAGATTTGCACGTTATAGTCAGCAACCTTCTCAGCTGGGTATGACCGGTAAAGAAATAGCGGAACGAATGTTAAGTGATCATGGTATTTATGATGTTCAGGTAACATGTGTTCAAGGGGAGCTAACTGATCATTACAATCCAATGAATAAGACGGTTAACCTTTCAGAGCAGGTCTATCATGGAGCGAATGCAGCAGCTGCTGCAGTTGCCGCACACGAATGTGGACATGCCGTTCAGCACGCAAAAGCTTATGCGCCATTGAATTTTAGGTCTAAGCTGGTTCCGTTACAAAACATTTCCGGTACGATCATCAATATGATCATGATGGTTTCCTTTATTGGAGGAAGTGTGTTGTTCGAGACCTTTCCAACAACCCTAGTTGCTTCCGTCGTAATTGGAGCATATGGTACTTTGGCACTATTCAGTCTGGTAACCTTACCGGTAGAATTTGATGCTTCAAAACGTGCGCTTCAGTGGATCGAGTCGAGTGGAATCTCTACCAGTCAAGAATACGATCAATCTAAAGATGCATTAAAGTGGGCTGCAATGACCTATGTTGTAGCAGCACTTGGGGCATTGGTTACATTGTTATACTTTATTCTTTCATTCGTTGGAGGAAGTGAGGATTGATAACTATTTGTGAATATTCAATGAAAATTCATGCATGAAGGTCACGTTCCGTGCATTTTTTTTACATTTGAAAAAAAACAATTTGTCATGCCGGATAATTTTTTTGAAAACTCGACTGCAGCTTTAGGAACGATCATCACTATCATCCTTTTGGGGATTTTAACGTCCATCCTTATCTGGGGCTAATAGGTCTTTAAGGTCAAGAAGTTTATCCTGTTTGCTACGGCGAATGGGATTTTTTTGTTTTATAACTTCCTAAATATGCCATTCAATTCCATATTTGCCTGGATGATGAAGAAACGGATCCATCAGATAGATCTGTTTCGAAAATATCCTGTGGAGGTACAGGAGGAATTGTTTTATGATCTGATAGCATCTCTAAGTACGACTGAATTCGGCAAGAATTATAAAGCTTCTTCAATTGATGATTATTCATCATTTTCTTCGGCCATTCCACTCCAGAGCTATGAAGACTTAACACCTTGGATCGAGAAGGCAGTTGAAGGAGCGAACCACGTGCTATGGCCTGGCGAAACGAAATGGTTTGCAAAATCCTCAGGTACAACCGGATCGAGAAGTAAGTTGATTCCGGTTACCAAAGAATCTTTGGAGAATTGTCATTACAAGGGTGGAAAAGACCTTTTAGCCATGTATTATGCGAATCATCCAAATCGCAAATTATATAATGGTAGACATTTGATTGTTGGGGGTAGCGCACAGATCAATCAACTTTCAAGCGATTCTTATTTTGGTGATCTTTCGGCGATCATAGTGAAAAACCTTCCCTGGTGGGCGGAGATCAGACGTACGCCTGCTAAAGAGATTGCTCTATTGAGTGAATGGGAGGAAAAGATCGAGAAAATGGCACACTCAACCATTAAGGATGATGTATATATCATTGCAGGAGTACCAAGCTGGACAATGGTTTTAGCAAAGCGAGTACTCGAAATTACCGGAAAGGACAATCTAAAGGAGGTCTGGCCCAATCTTGAGCTTTTCATGCACGGTGGAGTGAGCTTTGAGCCTTATCGACAACAATTCGATCGATTGTTTCCAGGTGGAGGAATGAACTATGTTGAAACATACAATGCGTCTGAAGGTTTTTTTGGAATTCAAGACCAGGTAAGGTCGAACGAGCTCTTGTTGATGCTGGATTATGGTATTTTCTATGAATTCATACCAATGGAGTACTACCAAGGGACAGATTCTTCCGTTGTATTGCCTCTAGAGAAAATTGAGCTCGGAGTGAATTATGCTGTGGTTATTTCAACGAACGGTGGGCTTTGGCGTTATATATTGGGAGATACTATAAGGTTTACATCAGTAAGACCGTATCGTTTTGTCATTACCGGGCGTACGAAAAGTTATATCAATGCCTTTGGAGAAGAATTGATCGTAGAAAATGCCGATCGTTCAATTGCTTTTGCAAGTCAACTCACAAATGCGATCGTGCGTGATTACACCGTCGCTCCGATATTCATGGATAATAAGGAGAGCGGTGCACATCAATGGCTTATAGAGTTTATCCATGAGCCTGATGATATGGATCGTTTTACGACATTGCTTGACGAAGAGTTGAGGCAATTAAACTCGGATTATGATGCGAAAAGAGCACATAACTTTATTTTAAAGAAGCCTCTTGTCAATATCGCTCCAAAAGGAACATTCGATTCATGGTTGCGTTCTATTGGGAAGCTTGGTGGACAAAATAAAGTGCCACGTTTAATGAATGATCGAACAATAATGGAACAGGTATTGCAGTTAATTGATCAAATTCCTAAGGAGTGAAGTTATTTATTACATGCTTGATAGTACTATTTTCCTTCGGTTCGTCATTTGGGCAGGAGCAGGAATGGCAATGGTTATTGAAGGATAGCACCAGAATATCGGAGAGCTCTGAATGGTCGGTAGACATACTACAGAATCTGTATATATCAGAGGCTGGAGTCATCAATAAATATGATTCCACCGGGACGTTAAAGTTCACGCAAAGTATTAAATCTTTAGGCGAGCTTAGCGATATGGTCATTATCAATACGATGAAATTATTGTACTTCTCTGAAGAACAACAGATCTTATGTTATTTGGATAATACACTTGCTCAAAATCAGGATTGCATCGACCTCATGGAACGTAACATTACCTATGCCAGTCATGTCGCACGATCCGATCGCTCAAACAAACTTTGGCTCTACGATGAGATCAATTATCGCTTACTGTTGATCGACCTGGAATCTGAGTCAACAGCTCCATTTGTGATCGAAAATCTGAGAAACATAACAGGTTCATATTCGTTTTTAGGAATGGAAGAAAGTGGAGGTAAACTGTACATCAACTGTGGACTTGAAGGCATTTTCGTTTTTGATATCTATGGTTCTTTACTTCAGAAGATCGATCGTTCTTACATTGTATCCATGTCCGCAGATCCAAATGGTATATACTTACTGGATAATTCAGGCTCACTTGAATATTACTTGGTAGATCGCGATGAATCCTCGAAGATATCTCTTCCTAACCGTAAGGTCGAACAGTTGAAAGTGGCAGGTTCGATCGTTTATCTCAAATCTGGAGATTTTGTGTATAAATACTCTTTGGAAAAGTCTAAATAGTTTATCAATTATTGTAATTTAGGCAGTCCTAAAACTGTCACAAATGCATATTGCTGTAGCTGGAAATATTGGGTCTGGAAAAACGACATTAACGAAGGAATTAGCGAAACATTACGGATGGGAAACTCACTTCGAGGATGTGGAGCAGAATCCTTATTTGAATGACTTTTATGAAGACATGCAACGTTGGTCATTCAATCTTCAAGTATATTATCTAAACAGTAGATTTACTCAGATCCAGGAAATACAACGAACGGAGAAGACAGTTATCCAGGACAGGACAATATATGAAGATGCATATATTTTTGCGCCTAACCTGCATTCTATGGGGTTGATGACGACGCGTGATTTTGAAAACTACTTTTCACTGTTCAACCTGATGGATTCATTCGTGTCGGCACCTGATCTGCTGATCTACCTACGCGCAAGTGTACCTACATTAGTAAATCAAATTCAGCGAAGAGGTCGTGACTACGAAGAAAGTATTCGTCTAGACTATCTGAAGCGATTGAATGAAAGATATGAAGCATGGATCTCTACTTACGATAAGGGTAAGTTGTTGATCATCGATGTGGACAATAATAATTTTCCTGAATCACAGGAGGATCTCGGTAAGATCATCAATTCGATAGATGCTGAGATCAACGGACTTTTTTAATCACTTGAAATGATCGTAGTTACAGGAGCGGCAGGATTCATTGGAAGCTGCCTGGTTAGTCGTTTGAATCAATCCGGATATACGGATATCGTAGTTGTTGATGACTTTTCAAAGAAAGAGAAAGAAAACAATCTTGAGGGTAAAACTTTACTGGCTAAGGTTGGAAGAAATGACTTCGAAAAGTGGTTGAATGAATTTGCGGGTGAGGTTGAGTTTATCTTTCACATTGGTGCACGGACCGATACAACAGAATTCGATAAAAAGATCTTTGATGAATTAAATGTCGAGTATTCAAAGATGATTTGGAATGTATGTGTCAA
>SBGS01000103.1 GCA_006226555.1 Bacteroidota bacterium | reverse complement strand
AAAATCGATTTTATCGATAAATACTTCGATCAGAATGAGGTGGATGAGATCTGGTTAACGTTCTCTGATCCTCAACCAAAGAAACCGAGAAAACGTCTTACATCACCTATGTTTATTGAACGCTATAGAAAGATTTTAAAGCCCGGGGGGATCGTGCATATCAAAACGGACAGTGATCTTTTGTTTGAGTATACTGAAGAGGAGATCAAGCGTAATCAATATCCGTGTTTGGAACTAACATGGGATCTATACGGAAGTATTCCGGAGAATATTGATCCGGTGATGCGTGAGATACTGCATATTAAAACGCATTATGAAAAGCTGTTTACCGCCAGAGGAGCTCAGATAAAATATGCCAGATTCACGATTAATTAACGTGAGATGATCCTGTCACAAGGATCTTGTTTGTAGCGGAAACCATTGTAGGTTCTTTCGGCCAGCTTTTTATACCAGAATAAGTCTTCAGGATCAATACCTTTTATTTCAATTGCTTCTCTGAGATCAGCGAAGTTTATCCAGAACAGCTCAACGTAGTCTTCATAAGTGTCGAGTGCCACAAACCCGATTTGAGTTACCCGAGGAGTTGAGTCATTGTTTATATAGTCGAAATACTCAATAATCCTGAGCTCATACAGCTGCAGAAAGTGAAAATCGACTGTATCGTTCGGATAGGTCATTTCGTTTCCGGTACTATCAAACATCGGGAAACCATATTCATCATAGATAACAACATCATGGTTGCTGCAGAAACGATAGAAATAAGTAAAATGTTCAAGCTCCGGATGTTCGATCGTGTGCAATTGTGGATCACTCTCAAGCAATGAGTCTAAATCCTTTTCCTGCAAATAGTAGGGTGCAGGTGAAACATCCCAGCGGTATATTGGAAGTAGATGTTCCTTGTTTAATTGATGTATAAGATCGAAGAAATCGCTTGTGTCTTTTTCAAATGCGATCGCACTATCCTGTATTGGGCTGGGAACGGGACTGAATTCGTCAATATCGACCGCGATATACTGCAATGAGTAACAGGTGGTATCGGATTTGTACCAATATTGCCCGAATGAAAGATTCGAAAAAAGGAGTAATACGATTAAAACTCTCAAAAATAGTCAGTTATGGACTAAAGGTACGAATTTAAGCTACGCGCAGCTTCGCCATCTTGGATTTAGAGAATTGATTCTCGGCGTATTCTAATGAAACACGGAATGACTTCTCCTCACTGGATGGTAGTTCATACATTGCTTCATTCAGAATTGCTTCACAGATCGAACGTAAACCTCTTGCTCCTAATTTAAATTCAATGGCCTTCTGCACTATGAAATCAAGCACTTCCTTATCGAATTTCAGGTCAATTCCATCCAGCTCGAATAAACGAACATATTGTTTCACCAAAGCATTTTTCGGCTCAGTTAAAATTCGTTTCAAACTTTCGGCGCTAAGTGGCTCTAAATACGTTAGAACCGGGAATCTTCCAATCAGTTCCGGTATCAATCCGAAGGTCTTGATGTCAGTAGGATTAATATATCTCAAAAGTGAATCTTGCTCAACTCTCACCTGATCACTTGAGGAGAATCCAATTGTTTGGCGATTAACGCGATTCGCAATGATCTTCTCAATACCGTCGAACGCTCCTCCACAAATGAAAAGGATATTTCGCGTATCGATCTGGATCATTTTCTGTTCAGGATGCTTCCTTCCACCTTGAGGCGGCACATTAACAACAGTTCCTTCCAGTAGTTTAAGTAATGCTTGCTGTACTCCTTCACCGGATACATCTCTTGTTATAGAAGGATTGTCGCTTTTACGTGCAATCTTGTCGATCTCATCAATAAATACGATGCCTTGCTGAGCGGCGTTCACATTGTAATCAGCTGCCTGTAATAATCTTGAAAGAATACTCTCGACATCCTCTCCGACATAACCAGCCTCTGTAAGTACAGTTGCATCTGCAATACAGAAAGGTACATTCAGCATTTTAGCAATCGTTTTTGCCAATAATGTTTTACCTGTACCGGTACGTCCAACAAGAATTACATTGGATTTTTCAATTTCAACCTCATCCTGGCTGGCAGGTTGGTTAAGTCTTTTGTAGTGATTGTAGACAGCTACTGATAGTACCTTTTTGGCATCGTTCTGTCCAATCACATATTCGTCAAGCTTTGCTTTGATCGCATGTGGCTTTAATACATTTACAGGGCTCGCTTCACTACTGAAATTATTGTCACCGGTAAGATTTTCTTCCGTAACAATACGATGTGCCTGATTCACACAGTTTTCACAAATGTGACCAGTCACCCCAGCGATCAAAATCCCCACCTCATCTCGCGATCTTCCGCAAAATGAACATCCTGTTTCTTTCTTAGCCATACCTTATTTTTTAGCAAACCGAAACCTTTTGGGAGGAATCGGGTCTAGCATCCTATTTATTTAGGATTGCGTAAAAGAACTTCGTCTACCATTCCGTAGTCACGAGCTTCTTCAGCAGTCATCCAGTAGTCACGATCAGAGTCAGCCCATACTTTATCGTAATCTTGCTTAGAATGCAATGAGATGATATCGTAAAGCTCTTTCTTTAACTTCTGGATCTCACGTGCTGTGAT
>SBGS01000228.1 GCA_006226555.1 Bacteroidota bacterium | reverse complement strand
GGTGATACTGCAAAAGAACTTGGTAAGAGCATTATGGTTGTTTACCAAGACAAGAAAAAGAACTATTGGTTTGGTAGTTGGGAAACAGGAGTATATAAATATGATGGAAAGACATTGATTAATTACACAACAAAAGACGGATTACCAAACAACAGAATTGATGAAATTAATGAAGATGAATCTGGCAACATATACTTCACCAGTTGTCACCCAAACACTACAATAGCCAAGTTTGACGGAAATACATTTATTACATTATCCCCAGTCTCAAGTAATGACTGGCAACTTAAACCTACAGATATGTGGTTTAAACACGCTTACGGTAATGAGAAAGTTTATAGGTATGACGGAAGTACCTTATATGAATTACAAATACCCAAGCCGCCTAATCTTCCCAATCCTTTTGAAATATACAGTATTTATAAAGACAGGAAAGGAAACATTTGGTTTGGCTCAAACCCTGTTGGCGTTTGCCGATATAATGGAAAATCGTTTGATTGGATAACCGAAGAAGATGTGACCGAATTTCGTAACGAAGGAGCAAACGGAGTGCGTTCTATTACGGAAGATAAAAATGGTGACTTTTGGTTCAATACCGAATATCGTTATAGCATATACGACAGCACGACACTGAAGGGCAGTAAATTCTACGCGAGACAAGAAAGCATTGGTGGTTTAGATGGTAAACCGGATAGCCATTTGGACGAGTATCTATCAAGTACCATAGACGATAATGGTAATTTATGGTTTGTAACCTATCTTAATGGTGTTTGGAAATATGATGGAACTAAAATCACACATTATCCAATTCAAGAAAATTCCAAACAGATTGCTTTATTCAGCATATACAAAGACAATAAGGGAGATCTTTGGCTTGGAACTCACGAAAATGGAGCATATAAGTTTAACGGTCAAACGTTTGAGAAATTTAAACCATAATAGAAAAAAGAGCAGCTGCTAACAGCGTGTATTAAATTAAAACCATGGAAGAACGATATTCAGAAACACATGCCACCTGGAATAAGATTGCTGAATTATATGAGGATCTGTTCATGGAACTTAGTCTCTATAACGACACTTATCAAGATTTCTGTGACTTACTGAATAACGAAACAGGATCAATCCTTGAAATTGGCTGTGGACCGGGTAATATCACCCAGCAAATACTAAAAACTTGCCCTCAGCTCTCCATAATAGCTACTGATATTTCTGAAAACATGGTTGGACTTGCTCAAAAGAACAATCCTTCGATCAAAACTAAAGTCTTAGACTGCAGAAAAATCGCTGGTCTCAATGAAAGATTTGATGGCATCATCTGCGGTTTCACTATTCCATATCTTGCTAAACAGGATTGTATGAAATTAATTTCTGACTGTTGTACATTGATGAATAAACAAGGAGTTCTTTATTTAAGCTATGTGGAAGGAGCTTACGATAAATCCGGATTCATTTCCGGAAGTTCAGGTGACAGAACATTCTTTTATTACTACGATTTTCAAACATTGAAAGAACAGCTGGAACAAAATGGTTTGAGCATCATTAAGAGAACAAAGATTGCATACAATAAAAATGATGGATCTATAGAAGATCACGTTATCATTATCGCTCAAAAAACCTATTAACAGTAGCTATGCCCCATCGCTAAATTCGTTTTCAGTGAATTGGTCAGGGCACTAACGTCTCTTCCCAAAAAGCTCTCTCGCTTTTTGTATATTTAACACTGCTGCGATAACATTATCACAAAACGTTAACCACGAATAAAATGGAACCTCTTGATAGTCCGGAAAAGTTAGAAATGATGCATCGTAACGAGCCCATTGAGAAGATTCGAAGGAGGATTTGGATCGTTACCTTGATCATATATTGTGCATCCATGTTATGCCCAACATACTGTACAATAAGGGAGTACGGTGGTGAATCCTGTTCCGGAATTCTCAGTGGGCTGGGGGCAACTCTTTTTGGTTGGCTTGGCATTCTGGTTGGAGGAAAAGGTATTTATCTTGTATGGTTTGCTAATCCTCTTTTTATCATTGGTTTGATCATGAATAAAAAATCACCAACAAGCGCATTGATTCTGTCGATTATAGCTTGTATTCTCAGCTTAGCATTTTTACTAGGCGGAGAAGTGCTTATCAACGAAGCTGGACACGTCGCTCAGATCTCAACACTTCAGATAGGATATTGGTTATGGTTAACCAGCATGGTGCTTCTTGTTGCCGCTTCGTTTTATTCTTTAAGAAAAGAAAAGGTGTGATGATCTTAAAATAACCCGAAAAATAACTGCTGCTCTAACACCCAAGCACGCATTTATAGCCCACGTTGCGTATGTTCAAAACAACATTCCATATTTCAAAAATGGATTGTCCCTCAGAGGAAAATCTAATCAGAATGAAGCTGAGTGAGCATGCTATCGACAGACTTGATTTCGATATTGAGAACAGAAAGCTATTTGTTTACCATTCAAGCGACATAGCTGCAATAGAAAAGGCATTATCGGAATTGAACCTTGACTCCTCGCTCATATCAACAATTACCTTTAACGAAAATGTTGAAGTAGAAGACAAATCAAAACAGCGCTCCTTATTGTGGACAGTTCTGATCATCAATTTCGCTTTTTTCGTGGTGGAAAGTCTTACTGGACTCTTCTCTAAATCTATGGGACTGGTCGCAGACAGTCTGGATATGCTTGCAGATGCATCGGTATATGCATTAAGTCTCTTTGCCGTTGGAGGTTCAGCTTTGCGTAAGAAGAACATCGCCAGGGCCGCAGGCTATATTCAGATCTTACTTGCCGTAATCGGATTTACGGAAGTTGTACGTCGTTTCGTCGGCGTTGAAGAAATCCCTGAGTTCAAAACAATGATCACAGTTTCCATTTTGGCTCTATTCGCAAATGGAATTTGCCTGTTCCTGCTGCAAAGATCCAAGAGCAAAGAGGCGCATATGAGGGCCAGTATGATCTTTACCTCAAATGATGTCATTATCAACCTTGGAGTTATAACAGCAGGTACTCTTGTATATCTGCTGAATTCCAGCTATCCTGATCTGATCATAGGCACCATTGTTTTCATGCTGGTAATTGCAGGCGCACTACGTATCTTGAAGCTTGCAAAATAAGCAACCCTAACTACAGGGTTCTTCTGCAAAATTCATATTCAACGAATTCGATTATATTTAATCCAACAATGATCATTTGAAACTTCGATATGAAACAAATCAGTTCGGTTTTATTATTTATTGGATTATCCATATCCTCCGTCAATGCTCAGAATTGCAACAATTGCACGCAGACTTTGACTACGACTTCCGTAACTCCCATCTATGTAAATCCGGGAGAGACATTGTGCATCTCTTCTTCGGGACAGCTAAACGCTACTTTATACGTTTGGGGAGGTGAAGTCTGCAACGAGGGAATTATTAATGGTATGATCGATATGACCGATGGTGCTCTGATCAATCACGGACAGATCACTTCAGGAATGAATATCAGTGTAGACAAAGGTGTTTTCATCAATAATGGGTCTGTACAGGCCAATAACATCTCAATGAATGGAAGCGATCTAACCGCTACAAACAACGGAACAATTAACGGTACCAATTTTCAATTGATCCAGCAGACAACCGGAACCATCAATCAGTTTACCAATTACGGAGACCTGAATATCAGTAGCTTCTTGTCGGATAGTACGGATTTCTTCAATTATGGCAGTGTTACTACTACCGGTCAATTGATGAATAGTGACGATGCTTCCTTCTATAATTACGGGGCAGTTTCAGTCGGAGCCAATTATACTAACAAGGGATATTTCTACACGGAGTGTATGATCCCTGTTGGCGGATTGTGGGCAAATAACATCCCAGGGATCATTTCAGGTCCTATGACCGGTTGCGGAGGATTTTCTGCCGACATTTCTACAAGTAATTTTTCGGATTTCGGAATGGACGGAAGCTACCTGGATATGTGCGACTCAAGTAATCCCGGTAGTTTTAATTTTAATTCGGGTTCAATTGGTCCAAATGTTACTTATTGTTCTTGCACCACACTGTGTAGCGCTCAAAATGCTGCTATCCAAGATAATGGAGAGATCCAATCGGATCGTACTTTGGTTAAAATCATTGACTTGATGGGACGAGAGGTTAATTTCAAACCCAATGCCGTACTGATCTATCTCTACAGCGATGGTAGTATTGAAAAAGTGGTTGTAGTCGAATAAAACAAACAACTCCTGAATACGACAGAGGGACTGTGTTTATGTTTAATAGCAAATCTGATCTAAAATGGCTTACGATACATATTTAGCGGAACGGGTAAGTCGTTTCCTCAAGGATGAGCGGATCTCTTATGAAGAAAAGAAAATGATGGGTGGCCTCTGCTACATGATCGACGATAAAATGTGCGTTGGAATTGTAAAGAACACATTGATGGCTCGAATCAATCCTGAGCGATATGAAGAGCTCCTTACCAAACCAGGAGCAAAAGAAATGAACTTCACCGGAAGGCCAATGAAAGGATATATCTTTATTGAACCTGAAGGCATTGACCTGGATCGCGATCTTGAATATTGGGTGAGACAGTGCCTTGAATTTAATCCACTGGCTAAATCAAGCAAGAAGAAGAAGTAACATGTGATAATGCATGAAAGGATCAAGAATTGCATGATTTCTAAAGGAAACCATACAATCTAAGTATAGAATTTAAAGCTTATTTCCGTTATTTCGATTGGATACTGGATTACCTTATTCTTCAAAGAAAAGAGCTGTTCGTCTACATTAGAAGAATAGAAAAAATGATTTTAAGTACATGATATGAGAGTAATACTGGTCGTTTGCATTTTGCTGATGAATTCCGTTTTGTATGCTCAAGCACCTTTAAACTTTGAAGGGACCTATGTTTCAAATAAAAAGTTTAATGATACCTGGACCTTGACATTAAACAGCGATTCTACGTATACATTTCAGTCTCAACAAGGAGAATCTTTATTTCCGGGAAAATGGAAAGCAGAAAAGAAAGTGATTATACTGAGTGGCGAATC
The DNA here is from genome assembly GCA_006226555.1 of Bacteroidota bacterium. GTDB lineage: Bacteria > Bacteroidota > Bacteroidia > Flavobacteriales_D > Crocinitomicaceae > UBA4466. The sequence goes on along the minus strand of SBGS01000228.1, from coordinate 10,214 downwards.
CTCCGGGAAAGCCTTTGTTATAACCCTAAAAATCACGAAACGCCAAGATCAAGTCATACTCATTTCCAGACGAAAGGACTTTATAAAATTAAAGCTCAGCAAGCGGTAATTATATCTCTTGCAATAAACTTGATGAAAAGGCAATTCAGCGCAAGACCTAATATGCTTACATTTGTCCTGAATCATGAGCGAACAAGAAGGTACACGTATAAATAAATACCTCAGCGAGGTTGGTTACTGCTCTCGCCGAGCTGCAGATAAGCTGATCGAACAAAACCGTGTAACGATCAACGGGGTAGTTCCCGAAATGGGAACAAAAGTAACTGACCGTGATGAGATTCGCGTGGATGGTAAACTCATCCGCGAACCCGAGACTAAACCTGTCTACATTGTATTCAATAAACCTGTAGGTATTGTTTGTACGACGGATACCAAGCGTGAACGAGACAATATTATCGATTATATTGGTTATCCGAGTCGTATTTTCCCAATAGGCCGACTGGATAAACCAAGCCAGGGCCTGATCTTTCTAACCAACGACGGAGACATCGTCAACAAGATCCTTCGCGCACGGAACAATCACGAGAAAGAATACATTGTTACCGTAAACAAACCGATCACAAAAGAATTCATCCAGCGTATGGGAAATGGAGTTCCTATACTAGATACCGTTACACGTAAATGCGAAGTAGAAAAATTGAACGACTTCACCTTTCGTATCGTATTGACACAAGGTTTAAATCGTCAGATCCGAAGAATGTGTGAATTCCTCGATTACCGCGTGCGCACCTTGAAACGTATCCGCATCATGAATATCAGTCTGGATGTACCTGAGGGTAAATGGCGCTATTTCACAGAAGAGGAGCTGAAAGAGCTCAACCGCTTATGCGAGGGTTCGAGCAAGACCTTTGATGGAATGTGATGCATGTAAGAACATAAAATTTTAGATTTCTCGTCTACAATTTCTTCGGAAGGACGACGTTAAAACAAAAACTTAAACCATTAGTATGAAAAAGTCACATTTAAAACACGCATTAATAGCCGTTTTAACCATTTCATTCTTAGCTGCCTGTAAAAAGGGAGAAAACGATCCATTTCTGTCTCTAAAATCACGTAATTCGCGCATTACCGGGACTTGGAAGCTAACATCACAGACAACTTCCGAAACCTACGTTGAAAGTTTCAATGGAAGCTCAACAACAGATGTTTTTTCAACTACATATGATGGTACCACTTTATATGTTAACGATGGAGGTTCTTCGAATTCAACGTCTTACTCTCAGACCATAGAGATCAATAAGGATGGTACTTACAAAATGACACGCATTGAAGATGGAAGTACTTATCAAAACAATGGAAACTGGTGGTGGATCGACAGTAAAAAGAAAAAAGTGCGAATTGCTTTTGATGACGACTGGGGTTCACTATATATCGACCGATTAACAAATAAAGAAATGGTATTGACAATAGATGAATCCTATTCAAGTTCTGAATCAGGTTACAGCTCTTCTACTACCTCGACTGCAAAGTACACGTTTGAAAAGGAATAGATTGGTAGTAATTTAGCCGATCATACAATTGACATGAGTAGAAATATCAGCCGAGAAGAGGCATATAGAATTGCCGCAGAAAAAATGCGTCAAAAAAAGGAAAAGGAAGAACGTGAAAACAGAGAGTTTTACGAGCGTATCACATCCGGATGGCAATGGCTTATCTTCAAAATCGTAGTTGTATTCTGCACCGCAATCATGTTGGTAACTGTTATTGAAACCTTCGTTGATGGTCCATCAAAGAAAATTAGTGAGGAGGATTGGAAGATCAACAGGGAATGGGAATGGGCCTGGCACCAGATCATCGAAGTGGAAGGCTATCTTTTCGCTCCGGAGCTGGGCGACTGGCTTGACCACAAGGAAAACACCCTTCAAATTACCTATTCTCCTATCTTTCACACAGGAAAAAAACTGAGCTTTACTGTTCAAGAAAATGAATTTCAATGTAGAAGACATAAAGAGGTGAGATTCCGCTCTATTTTTAATTGGTTCCCTACCTTACAGATCTTTCTTCTGATCCCGCTGATTACTTTGATCTTCAAGAGACAAAGTCCATGGTTCAATTTTGCACGCATCGCATCTTTGGTGTTCGTTTTTCCAGGAACACTGCTGATCATCTATTTTTCTATGTATTAATCCGCTGTAATCATTGGTAGTATCTTCAACGCAAATGATCTATAAATGAAAAAGGAATTTACACTTAGGTCGTGGCACATTAGCGACTTAGACAATTTGGTCAGGTATGCCAATAATTGGAATATTTCCAAAAACATGACCGACAAATTTCCTTTTCCTTACAGTGAAAAGGACGGAAAAGCATTTATTGAATTCGCTACCAAAGATGATCCCATTCACATTTTTGCAATTGACGTTGAAGGACAGGCTGTAGGTGGCATCGGTATTCATCCCTTGGATGATATTTACCGTAAAAATGCCGAATTAGGTTATTGGCTGGCAGAACCTTTCTGGGGATATGGTATAATCAGTAATGCCATTAAACAGGCCGTAAACTTTGCATTTGACACATACGATATCGATCGCGTGTTTGCCAGACCATTTGGTACTAATATCGCTTCTCAAAGGGTTTTAGAAAAGAACAACTTCATTTTAGAAGGAAAGTTCGATAAAGTCCTGGTTAAGGATGGAGTATTACTTGATGAGCTGATCTATGCCGTGCGTCGGGAAAATTGGCCGATTTAAGTAACTACCATTCTTACTTACAACTTTTTATCACGACACACTATGTAAATCATAATTTGTCACAAAATCAAATCTCAACTGTAACCTTTATTCCAATAAAATTGTTTTACTGTCAAAAGCCATGAAACAAGCACTGCTACCCATATTGCTCTTTCTATTTTCTGTTTTTTCCTTTGCTCAGTCGGATTCGATAAGTAAGGTTCACAGCTTCGGAGTTGCTGCCAACACTTCGCTCAATACTTATTATGGTGGTTTACTAAATGCTATTCTGGCAACATATTCCAATGGTAATCATCAAATAGAAATCGGACCAAAATTTAATTTTGAATCAAGCAAGTATTATAAAAATCGCTTTGGAGCAGAGCTCAATTACAAGTACTTCCCAAACTCCTTGACCCAAAGATTCACACCTTTTCTCCAACTGAATACCGAATTCTATAATAGCAAGAGAGAGGATGAGTCCATGCAGCCGTATGAAAACCCAACAGATCTGGTTGCTCGTAAAGTAACAAGAAGATATTATGCATTTCACGCCGGATATGGCATTCAATTCAGATTGTATAAAGGCTTGTATATCTCAACGGACGTTGGTCTTGGACTCGTCTATGAAGACTATGATAAGGTCTACACCTCTGCAAACCCAGACCTTAATCATACTGAAGGGTATTTTCACCAAAGTTTGAGCTTTCGAACGGCACTCACACTAGGATATAGATTTTGAATACTAGATCAAAGGTATTCGATTATCTGGCCTCTTTAACTTTTAAAATAGAGCTTCATTAAGTATATTTGGTAATAAACTATTTCGTACATGAGATCTATACTGATATTATTGATCGTATTCTCAAATGTGGTGAATATTGGATATAGTCAAGACAAAAGTACCTTCTTTATAACTAGAAAAAGTGAACCTAATAACGTTCGATTAGTTCTGTATCAAGGTGACAAACTAAAAGTTAAATACGCACATGATAATCATGAATTACAAATAAAGGGAAAACTACAAGAAATTGGAGATTCATTTATCGTAGTTGAAAATGAACAAATTAACATCGAAGACATTCAATATGTCATAGTACACAATCGCCAATTGAAAATTCTAGGAGGGTTAGTATTTACTGCGGGTACTGCATTAATCACTGCTGGATTAATTCGGAAGAATAATCCCAAAATAGTTGAAAACAAAAATGATGGTTTTCTCATGACAGATTCAAGCACCTATGATACGGTAGTTTACGATGGAAGTACAATGATCGCGGTGGGTGGTATTCTTTGCACGATATCAACTCCATTTCTTTTTATTCCAATCACCTACACGAAAAGAATATACCGTTTTTCTACTTATATCAGTGGCGAAACAAAATAATAATCCTATCAAAGGCCAAAGAGTCATAATATATGAACATAGTAGGCTCTGAAACATAATAACTGTGTTTTTTTGGGCTCAAGATAATTGAGTCAACCGAATTATGTAGCTATTTCTGCGTTCCTGCTAGCTTAGGAGATCACGGGCTAGGAACCAACTTGTTCATCTTGCTCACGATACTATCTGCATAATAAAGCGGTCCGTATATGTGTGGCTTATCGATCTGATAAAACTCCTTCGGCTCATTAGCAAGTGAATACAAGCGCTCGCCATGCTTAAATTTAATTGTCTCATCTTCGATACTATGGATGATCAGCACAGGTTTATTCAGTCCCACAATGTTCTTCTCTCCACTGTACATTTCTTTGGTAAAAATCCTGCCGAGCACAGGAACCCGATCTGATGCAACATCCTTATGCGAAGAAAAGGCTCCTTCAATGATCAGTCCGTCGATCTTATCCTGATTTTCATTGGCAATCACAGTTGAAAGGTGTCCGCCCAATGACTGCCCATAAATGAGCAAATGATCATATTGGATCCCAGAGTCGTTCAATAAATATTGTAATCCATCCGTCGCGTCTATATAAACGGCCTCGCGCGTTGCAAATCCCTCAGAAAAACCGAAACCACTGTAATCGATCATGAACACCTGAAACCCTCTCTTCACAAATGGCGTTACGAACGCATACTGGTATACAACATTCCCAGCATTTCCATGTAAAAAATAGATGGTTACCCCGTTGTAGTTTCCCAATGGACTGAACAACCAAGCATTTATAGAGTCTCCTACCCTGTTCGGAAAGAATCTGGATTCCATAGTATAAGGCAGCTCTACTTTATTCTTCTTTGAATCAATTATGGAAGGTTGGCAAGTCTCGTCAAAACAAAGTGTCAGCGTGTCCTTCTTTTCTTCTACATATTCACTAAAGCGATCGTTTTCGTGCAACGTATAGGGATGGAGAAAAATACCATTCATAGCACAGGAGCCAAGCACGAGCATCATCGCGAGAGCGGAAAATATGCGAAATGAAAAGTTCTTCTTCATTTTGGTTTCAATTTGTCCAAATTTAAAGGTAATGTCCGACTAAATTGAAATTATCCGAATTCAACTCTCTTTATCCAGACTCCTATACTGTATCGCTTCTGCTAAATGCTTCACTTCGATCTGTTTTGAATTATCCAGATCCGCAATGGTTCGAGCGACTTTTAAAATGCGATCGTAGGCTCGTGCGGACAAGCCCATGCGTTCCATCGCCGATTTTAGGATCGTTCTTCCATCGGCGTCCAATTCACAATACGTTCTGATCTCTCTGCTCGACATCGCGGCATTACTCACTGTTCTCGAAACGGAATATCTTTCCAGCTGCAGTTGCCTTGCACCTATCACGCGCTCTCTGATCGAAAGACTATCTTCAGTCGGGAGGTCAGATGAAAGCTCATCGTAATTCACCGGAGTCACCTCAACATGCAGGTCGATCCGATCCAACAATGGACCGGAAACCCGACTTCTGTAACGATGTACTACTCCTTCCCCACAACTGCATTCCTTTTCAGGGTGATTGTAATAACCGCATGGACATGGATTCATAGCTGCGATAAGCATGAATCCTGCAGGAAAATCGACCGTAAACCGCGCTCTGGAGATCGTCACCACGCGATCCTCCATGGGTTGTCGCATAACTTCCAATACGGTACGTTTGTACTCCGGAAGCTCGTCCAGAAATAATACACCATTGTGCGCCAAGGAGATCTCTCCCGGTTGTGGGAATCCTCCCCCACCAACAAGTGCAACATCTGATATAGTATGGTGTGGTTTCCTGAACGGTCTTTGCGCGATCAAATTACTTCCTGACCTGATCTTTCCGGCAACTGAATGTATTTTAGTAGCTTCCAGTGCCTCATCGATGCTCATCGGAGGCAATATTGTGGGAAGACGTTTCGCCAGCATGGATTTACCGGCACCTGGAGGACCGATCAGGATCACATTGTGACCTCCGGCCGCAGCAATTTCAAATGCACGTTTAATATTCAGCTGCCCTTTAACATCTTTAAAGTCGACGTCGAACTCGCTCAGACAGCGATTGAACTGCTCTGAAATATTTAATGCTAATGGCGTAACTTTCGAAGTGCCATTTAAATGATCGATCACTTCCTTCAGGGAACGAACGGCAATCACTTCCAGCCCTTCTACTAATGCAGCTTCCTTTCCGTTTTCATACGGAAGAATAATTCCCTTGAAGCCTTCTTTACGAGCATTCAAAGCAATTGGAAGGACACCTTTAAGCGGTCTTAGATCTCCATTTAAGGCGAGCTCGCCAAGAATTACATATTCTGATAATATTGATCGCTGAACCTGCTCACTCACAGCCAAAATTCCCAGAGCTATGGGCAGATCATAGATAGATCCCTCTTTTCGAATATCTGCCGGAGCCATATTGATGGTGATCTCCTTACCCGGAAACTTCAACTCATTGTTGGAGAATGCAGCCTTGATGCGCTGCTGACTTTCTTTAACTGCAGAATCGGGTAACCCGACAAGGAAAAAATTGATCCCTCTGCTTAAATTTACTTCGATCGTGATCGTGACTGCATCAATACCCAATACAGTCGAACTGTAGGTTCTTACTAACATAGTGGTAGGTTTTAGGTTAAATATGTTGCCTGATAATCAAGCACTATTTAAGTTAGTAATTCCGATCGGAACCTACAATAGGGAGATAAAAAAAGCCGTGACCAAAGGACACGGCTCGAAGAAATATTCTTTCAGCTATTAACGTTTCGCCATTTTTTCGTCAGAAACAGTAAGTTTCTTTCTTCCTTTACGGCGGCGAGAAGCCAATACGCGTCTACCATTCTTAGTAGCCATTCTACTACGGAAACCGTGCTTGTTTCTTCTTTTTCTTACCGATGGTTGAAACGTTCTTTTGCTCATGATCTATATTTTAATACGTGTATTGTCTAAAAATTGGAAGGCAAAGATACTATTTTTTTCAGTTACGCAAAACCTTTGAACAAAAAATTCTAAAAAAGCTATGTAGTTTCTTTATTCGTTAATTTTGCACCGTCATGATGAGTCCCCGCAAAGATAAGAAGGAAAAGGTTAAGCTTTCAAAAGAGAGCTTTCAATACGCTAAACAGATCTTTCGATATATCAGACCGTATCGTGGTATTTTTCTGATCGGCTGGATATTCCTAATACTTTCAAGTTTTTCCGGTCTTCTTTTTCCATTGTTAATGGGACAATTACTGGGAAGCGGAACGGAATCGGACAGCTCGATGCAGGGGATCATGAACAAATTGAGTGTGGATGATATTAACTCATTTGCACTGGCACTTTTCGCTTTGTTTGCGTTACAGGCGTTATTCTCTTTCTTTCGCGTGGTCATCTTTACCAATGTTACGGAAAACACCTTGAGAGATGTTCGCAAAGACGCTTTTGAACGCTTGATCTACATGCCGATGGACTTCTTCAACCGAAACAAGGTTGGTGAGCTGACCAGTCGCGTGGCATCTGACATACTACAAATCCAAGAAACGATCCGGACCACCATCGCAGAGTTCTTCAGGCAGCTGGTGATTGTGATCGGAGGTATCGCTTTCCTCTTCTACCTTTCGTGGAAGCTTGCCTTGATCATGTTAGCTACAGTTCCAGTTATGGCAATCGTAGCGGTGGTATTCGGAAGATTTATTCGTAAACTGTCCAAAACAGCTCAGGATGAAGCTGCAAACTCGAATGTGATCATTGAAGAATCTTTGATGGGCATCACGAACGTGAAAGCATTCACAAACGAAAAGTTCCTGATCGGTAAATACGAAAAGGCTGTTCAGTACATTCGTGATCTAAACATTAAGTCCGGACTTTGGCGAGGTGTATTTGTCTCCTTCATTATTTTCTGTCTTTTTGGAGCCATTGTATTCATCGTTTGGCAGGGAGTGCTCATGACGCAGGGTGAAAACCCGGAGCTTTCAACCAGAGATTTCTTCTCCTTCATTATGTACACCATTATGATGGGAGCATCCTTCGGTTCTATTCCGGACCTCTATGCCAGCCTACAAAAAGCGGTTGGAGCAACGGAGAACCTCATGCGTATCATCGCCGAAAAGCACGAGCGCGAGCTACATGCAGGTACCTTAAAGCCTGTTATCAATGGTGAGATCGAATTTGATCACGTTAGCTTCACCTATCCGCAACGACCAGATGTAGTGGTATTGAAGGACATTACTTTCAAAGCAGCTCAAAATCAAAAGATCGCTTTGGTTGGTTCTTCCGGAGCAGGAAAATCTACGATAGCAAGCTTGTTAATGGATTTTTATGCCGTAAGTGATGGTAGTATCATGATAGACGGTGTTTCAATTAAGGATATCGATCTTGAACATTTAAGAGAACATTTATCTATCGTACCACAGGAAGTGATCTTATTTGCGGGAACAATTCGCGAAAACATTGCTTTCGGAAAATTGAACGCCACGGAAGAAGAGATCATCGAAGCAGCGGAAAAAGCAAATGCATGGAGCTATATCTCTGCCTTCCCTGAGGGGTTAGATACGCAGGTAGGAGACCGAGGAATTCAGTTATCCGGGGGGCAGAAACAACGAATTGCGATCGCGCGAGCTATTCTCAATGACCCTAAGATCCTGATCCTGGACGAAGCGACATCAGCTCTTGATTCTGAATCGGAAAAATTGGTTCAGGAAGCTTTGGATAAGCTAATGGAAAACAGAACATCTGTTGTTATTGCTCACCGTTTATCAACGATCAAGAAAGCTGATCAGATCATTGTACTCGAAAACGGTACTATCTCTGAACGCGGAACACACGAAGAACTAAGTGCTCTGAACGGAAGTTACACACGCTTTCTTCAACTGCAGGAACTTTAATTATCCTGCTACCCAACGCATTGCTTCTGCACAAAGGATTGCGCCATATGTACCCAGTGCATATCCCAATACAGCCAGAATAGCCCCTACAGATGCCAATGACGGATGAAATGCAGACGCAATGATCGGTGCTGATGCGGCTCCTCCAATATTTGCCTTCGAACCAACAGCCACGAAGAAGAAAGGTGCTTTGATCAGCTTAGCAACGATCAATAGGATCGTAACATGAACAGCCATCCAGATCAATCCAACAAGTATCAATTGAGGTTCTTTTACTGCCTCTTCCAATTCCATTTTCATACCGATGGTCGCAACCAGAATGTAAATAAAGACTGATCCGAGACGTGAGGCACCTGCGCCCTCGTATTTTCTAAACTTAGTAAGAGAAAGCGCCAATCCACCGGTCGTAGCAAGCACCACAAGCCAGAAAAATGAGCTAGCGAATGGAGAATCAGAACCTAACCACGACTCAAATATTCCCGCTAAATCGCCTCCGAAGAAGTGTGAAGCGCCCACAATGAAAAAGGTAACCCCCAAAATGACCATAAGATCCGTTAATGAAGGAATTCTTGAATTGGTAGACTGATATTCAGACATCTTATGTTTGAGGTTTTCGATAGAGGAATTATCTGCTTTCAACCATTTGTCAATGCGTTCAGAACGCGCAGCGCCGATCAGCAATAAGGCCATCCAGATATTCGCAACTACCACATCAACAACTATCATACGGCCATAAAGCTCAGGAGCGTAACGATAAGTTTCAAACATGGCATTCTGATTGGCTCCTCCACCGATCCAGCTTCCGGCTATCGTAGCCATACCACGCCAGGTCGCTTCATAACCTTCTCCTCCAACTACCGTTGGATCGATATAGGAATAGATCATGATTGCAACAGGTCCTCCGATTATTACACCAACCGTCGCCGTAAAGAACATAATGAGTGCTTTTGGCCCCAGATTGATCACTCCTTTAAAATCGATACCAATGGTCATAAGGATCAGCGCTGCAGGTAAGAGATAATCTCTAGCCATCGGATAAAGAGATGAATATTCTTTTGAAATAAGTCCCATCATATCGAGAAGAGCAGGCACCAGGTAACACAGTAACAAGGCCGGAATAACTTTGTAGAATGCTTTCCAGAATTTGGAATCTTTGTGTGAGGTATAAAAAATGAGAGCCAAAACGATAAACAGCACTCCAAAAACGATCTTGTCACTTA
>SBGS01000209.1 GCA_006226555.1 Bacteroidota bacterium | reverse complement strand
CGTGTGAACAAGGAGTACAAGAACTACACTGCTACAGGTCAGAACAATGGACGTCCGATGTACGGATGGAGCATGGATGACATCGCTACAGAAACCGGAAGTAAGGACCAATTGGCGGAAGCATTGAAGATGATCAATGTTGTACCAAACCCGTACTATGCATTTTCCGAATACGAAAGAAACAGATTAGATACTAGAGTTCGGATCACCAATTTACCTGAGGTATGCACCATTAAGATCTACACTTCGAACGGAAGGTTGGTAAAAAGTTTTAAAAAGGATAGCCCCGTCACTTATCAGGATTGGTTATTGATCAATCATGCGGGTATTTCCGTGTCATCTGGTATTTATTTGATCCACGTCGATGTTCCTGAGGTCGGCTCAGTAGTCCTGAAAGCATTTATTGGAATGCGTGCTCCCGATCTACAAGGAACTTAAAGGAAGACTTATTCGGAAAGTAGTGCCTTCGCCAGGTATGGATTCTAATACGAATACCTTTCCTTTGTGATAACTTTCGATGATCCTTTTCACGAGGGATAACCCTAATCCCCAACCTCTTTTTTTAGTGGAGAATCCTGGTTGGAAAACGGTTTTGAACTGCTTTGCAGGTATTCCTTTACCACTGTCTTTTATATCAATTGAAACCAAATTGTCCTGCTTCGAAATTCGGATTCTTATGAATCCATTCCCTTCCATAGCATCAACTGCATTTTTACAGATGTTTTCGATTACCCATTCAAGTAGAGGACGGTTATGGTATACCGGAACAGGATCGGTCCATTGTTCCAATTTTAGATCTACTTTATCTGAGATCCTTGGCTTGAGATAATTCAACGTTTGTTCAACCGTTTCGTAAAGATCAGTATCCTCCAATTTAGATCCCGAGCCAATTTTGGAGAAACGATCGGTAACACGAGAAAGACGATCAATGTCTTTTTGCATTTCACCCAATACATTGGGGTCAATGTTTTGTGTTTCCAGGAATTCGATCCAGGCCATAAGGGATGAAAGTGGTGTTCCTAGCTGATGAGCGGTTTCTTTTGCCATACCTGCCCATACCTGATTCTGTTCAGCTTTCCTGAAGGTGCTGAAAACCAGATATCCGATAAATATGAACAAACCGATAAGAATGAATTGTATGTATGGAAAGAACTGTAGTTGTCTTAATTCGGGGCTGTTCCCATAATAAAGTGTAATCTCTTGAGTCTCTCCAAACGTGATCTTTATCGGAGTATTCGCTGAGGATAAACTTGCGATCGTCTCATTTAAAGTTTTCACTCCTTTTTGATATTCGTCAATGTTTGTACCGATGACACTATCTTTTTTCATGTCGATCAATAACACCGGAACTAAGCCTTCATTATTAATCAGGTCTCTGTTGAACGATGAAATCAGAGAATCTCGCTCATTTTCAAGTTTTGTGATCTGTTTTGAATCCGTGTAGTAGTACGTGAGAAAAAGCCCTTCATAAACCTCCATGGTAAATGGAGAATTCTTTTCCGCCCAATTTTTGGCAAGAATAGCCAGCGTATCATCAAAGATTCCGAGTATCTCCTGCTTACTTACGTTTGGATATCTATCTCTAAGATTAGAGGTGTCTATATCCAAATTACGAAAGCCTGAAATAAAACCTTCATTATCGATCACAATAACAGGAATATCATTGTTCTTACTGATGATCTTCAGTGGCAGATCGTAATTGTAGGTACCCTCCAGATCTACTGAACGTGAAACTTCTTTAGTTGCATCGATCCATAATGCCATTTTTTCACGTTCTTTTTCTCTTAACTGAGAGAAAGTGTTGTTCGTTAACTGCACTAATTCGATCTTTTTACGAATCGCATCTGCCCATTGAGTGGCTCTTTCCTTCTCACGCTCACCAACCTTATTGACAATCCTGTTCGAAACATAGAGGGAAGCGCCTACCAGCAATAGGGCCAGTACAAGTAATACGATCTTCCACTTTTGTTTGTTCGAGTACAGATTCATACCATCAAATAAACGTGTTTTCTTTCAAAAGATTATAAGTTCATTAATCCAAGTGCGTGCTCAACTCTGCTGCAAACCTTTTTATGGTCATAAGTGGCAGCTTCTTTTTGAAGCATTTGTGGAGCAAATTGAATCGAATTGTTGAGAATAAGATCTATTTTGTTTGCGAGATCTTCGGCATCCAATGGTTCAAATAGGACACCAAATTGACCATCTCCAAGAATTTCCACGGTTCCGCCAGCATTACTCCCGAGAACTGGTTTTCCGGATGCAAGCGCTTCGATTGTAACCATCCCGAATGTTTCGGCCTTTGTGGCCATAACAAACCAATCTATCGCGTTGTAAAATACCTCAATGTTCTTCATGAACGGACGAATAAAAACTCTTGAGTCAAGCTCGTATTTTGAGATCAGGTCCAGCATTTGCTGATAATATATTTCTCCGGACTCGTGTAAGGTCGGCTCGCCCAGAAGGACGATCGAAAAGTCTTTACGCTTGCATCGTGAAACAGCATCTAATAGTAGTAGCTGGCCTTTCTGAGGGTCGAACCTACCAGCCAGACCAAAGAGCAATTGTCCTTGAGGCAAGTCCATTTTATTTCGTGAGTTGAATTGTTGCTCATCCG
>SBGS01000021.1 GCA_006226555.1 Bacteroidota bacterium | reverse complement strand
ATTTTATTAATGTTATGATCGTACCACCCACCGATATTCAAAGTTGGAATATTTATCAATTCAGGTGTCCAGGAAGTGTTTTCAGCGATCTGCCAAATCGGGCTGTAATAAACATTTCCTAGTATGATCGGCGAAAGTCCATATCCAAGTGCATCCAGTTGCTGCAATCTGGATTCTTCCAGAACACCTCCATAGAAATAATCACTGTAGGCAAATTGAGGGTGAGCTACGAGTGGCACCGCACATGTGTGATTTGGATGTTGCTCAAAAGCGGTTTCATATTGTACTTTTCCCAATGCTGAAGGTCCCCAGGTACCTATTCTGTCGGCGTGCCAGCTTTGTTGAGATATCCACTCACAGATGTCGTATCCGTCTTCACCGGTTGTTCCGCCTGGAGCGGCACCATTTGAACCATAAAATCCTCTCCAGTCGGCTATCACCCATGCATAAGGTTGCGCGTCGATATTGTTCCCCAATCCCATCGGTAGGTTGTTGATCGCTTCTTTATTGTATGGAGTTTGGATCAGGATCACTTCAAACGGCCCAGGACCACTTGGCAAGTATACATCCGCGGCCAAAAATTCACCATCCCGCATTGGGATTTGGACGTTGTCAAATGTTTCAATTAACTGATTGAATGCCAGATTGTTGACAAGAAAAATTAAGATCAGTGATGAGTGGTTCAGTATTTTCATCTTAAAACTTTGGTTAAATTTACAACTAAACCATTAAGACTTCAAAAGTTATGTTGATCCTCTTTATCATCTTAGGGCTTGTCCTTCTTCTCGGAATTGTTTTCTGGGTTATTTATAATCAGATCGTTAGTGCTTCAAACGTGGTTGATGAGGCATATAGTGGAATTGATGTACAATTGAAAAAGCGTTTTGAGCTGATTCCAAACCTTATAGAGGCAGTTAAGGGCTACAATGCACATGAAGCTACGGTACTAGAGAATATTGTGAAAAGTCGTTCCGGGTTATCGTCTCTATCAGCTGTAGCTGACAACGATGCATCATTAACTAATGCACTTAAGACATTCCGTGTTCAAATTGAAGCCTATCCAGATCTTCAGGCAAATACGCAGTTCTTAAAATTAATGGATAATCTGTCGCATGTTGAGAATGAATTGGCAATGGCGAGAAGATATTACAATGGCGCTACACGCGACTACAATACAAAGATCCAGGTGTTTCCAAATTCGATGGTGGCTGCATGGACAAAAAGTCAGGCAAGACCATTCTACAAAATTCCGGAAGGGGAAGACGTTGCTCCAGTTGTTGATCTAACCAAATAGGCCATGCAAAGATTAATTACATTCCTGTTTGCTCTTTTTCTTGTATTCATTGCAGAAGGGCAGGAGTATGAGAGGATAAAGCATTATCATAGTGACATTTATGTTCAAAAGGATTGTAAAGTCCTGATCAAGGAGAAAATAAAGGTCTATGCGAACGGAGTACAGATCAAGAGAGGAATATTCAGGGATATTCCACTTTCATACCAGTATAAAGGAGGTAATTATCACGTTGATTTCGATCTGATATCCTTGACAAGGGATGGTAAACCTGAATCTTATCACACGGAATATTTATCGAATGGAATAAGGATTTACGCCGGTTCTGAAGACGTGTTTTTAGAGTCCGGCGATTACGAATATGAGATCACCTATGTGGTGGATCACGTGCTTAAATACCTTCAGGATTTTGATGAGTTATACTGGAATATCAATGGAAACGGCTGGCAGTTTTCGATCGACAGTCTGACAGCAGACGTGTATTATCCGGAAGGAGCGGAATATGTACAGAGTATTGCTTACACCGGAAGCTATGGAGAAGCCGGAACTGATTATGAAAGCTGGGAATTTGAAGGAGGGGTGCATTATTCTTCTACAAGGATCTTGTCCGGTGGAGAAAACATGACAGTTGCAGTAGCCTGGTCCAAGGGAGCTTTGGCTTATCCAACTGCGTGGGACAACTTCTTACATTGGATAAAGACTTATATCTTACTCGTTGTTGGTGGATTAGGAATTCTCTTTTCACTAATAGTAAATCTACTGGTTTGGTGGAGGCACGGTAGAGACCCTAAGCCAGGAACTATTATTCCCTTGTTCTATCCGCCGACCGGATTCTCCCCTGCTGAGTGTATCTATTTGAAAAGAGCAGGAAAAAAATCAGATGAGATGTTTGGATCCAATCTCATTAGTCTCGCAGTTAAGGGATATATCAGTATCGATTCTAACAAGGAGAAAGGATTTGGAGGAAAGAAAGTGTATACCATCACAAAAGACGATTCCAGAAAAAAGAAAGAGTTAACGGAGATCGAAGAGCAGTTTTTAAATAAACTGATGGGAAGTAAGGATCTACTTGTCATAAAGGAGGGTAAATACAATGCTAAAGTTGCATCGGCAAGAACATACCTTGATACAAAGATCGATCAAAAACAAAAAGAAGTATACTTTAAAAGAAACAGACACCTTAGTGCTAGGACTTACATCGTGCCGGTAATTACCGGAATTTTACAAGCTCTTGCTTTATGGCAGTTAGGAGGTCATCCGGCATTCGCTTTTGGACCGGTTTTTATTCAAATCGTAATTAGTTTCCTATTCATTAGATTGTTGGAACAACCAAC
>SBGS01000108.1 GCA_006226555.1 Bacteroidota bacterium | reverse complement strand
GCAAGACCGAGGTAATCGTATTTGGCAATTCCCGCGAAGTATTCCGAGTGCATCAATCCTACTTCAAGCCATTTGTTTACTTGAGTTAATCCGGCAGGATTCCAGTATCCGCTGGATACGCCGTCCGTTTGAGCGACGAAGGCATTTCCGTTCCCAAGGGCGTCAGCGCCGACACCTATAGCTAAAAATTCATTGGAGTATTTGGGAGCAACCGTTCCTTCTTCCTGGGCGACAATATCAAATCCGGATAAGGCGGTGGTTGTAAGTAGCAAAGTATATAGTAAGTTTCTCATTGGCATTCTTCAGAATTCTCTTTCATTAACAACTTTTTTGAATAAAAATTGTGTTCTTTGCTACATAATTCGTGTCAATCAAATCAACGTAAAAGTAATTCAAAAGGTTGAAAGAAGAAAGTAATATTACTCCTCAGTTCAGACTGATCAATCTCCCTAACCTGTTTACCGGGTTGAACTTGCTTTCGGGTGTCGTGGCTATCGTATTGACTACTGCGGGAAGGCTCGATCTCGCTGTATTGTCAATTCTGATCGGGATGTTTTTTGATTTTTTAGATGGTATGGCAGCCCGCTTGCTGAAAGTTCAGAGCGAATTGGGTAAACAGCTGGATTCACTTGCTGATATGGTAACTTTCGGAGTTGCCCCCGGTTTTATAATGATAGTAATGATGATCGTAGATGTTGATCTGTTTATGTCAAAGCCATATCCGGAATATATTTATTTTGATCTCACAGAGCATATTTCATTGTTGCTTTCAGGGGAGATCAATGATTTTGTACCCTTCCTGGCGTTGTTCATTCCTTTCTTCTCGATGCTGCGCCTTGGAAAGTTCAATTTGGATGCGCGTCAGTCTGTTGACTTCATTGGACTACCTACGCCTGCAAACACATTATTTTTCCTCACTTTCCCTGTGTTACTATATTTCCCGGAAATGGTTCCTGAAGGACTGGAGGGTGTACGCGGGGTCTTGCTGGATCAATATGTTATGGCAATATTGTGCGTAGCATTCTCATTGTTATTGATCTCTGAGCTGCCCCTGTTTTCACTTAAATTCAAAAACCTTACGTGGAAGGCGAACAACATTCGGTTCATCTTTCTGTTAATAAGTATCGGATTAATATTTGTTTTCAAAGTACTTGCATTACCATTAATTGTAATTTTGTACTTGATTTTATCAATTGTCAAACACTTTTTATTGAATCGAAATGAAGTTTAAAGCAGAGATCGATGTGATGCCGTTGGATGCCTTGTTGGATCCTCAGGGTAAAGCTGTAACTGGAAGTATGAATAATATTGGTCTTTCTATGATCGATGGTGTGCGTATCGGTAGACACATTCGCCTGTTTGTGGAAGCAGCTTCGAAAGAAGAAGCGGAGTCTCGTGTAGATGAAGCATGTAAGAAATTACTTGCGAATCAGATCATGGAGACCTATACGTTCCATGTAGATCCTGCCTGATTTAAGTTGCAGGAACTTTTGTATCTTAGGATAGATTAAATCAATCTGATATGTCTGAGAATTTAGAGAAAAGATCGGATGGTAAGGGAGGATACCTTGCTGTCATTATTTTGTTGCTATTAGGGCTCGCGATGATGGCCTGGTTATGGTCATCGAAAAACACTGCACTTGATGCATGTATGAATGAGAACAAGCAGCTGAATGCCGATATGAACGGAATGAACGAAATGCTTTCCGGATATGTTGGTAATATGACAAACGATCTGAAGAAGGATTTCACGAATATGTTGGAAACCTATGATGCCTTACTCGAAAAGGATGCTTCTCAGGCTGACAGTATCAATGCGCAGAAAGCAAAGATCCAGGAGTTAATGGATCAGGTGGATAGAGGTAAAATGACCGCTCATCAATTGTTTTTGGCAAAGAAGGAGATCGAAACGCTTCGCAACATCATGAAGGGTTATGTATACCAGATCGACTCTTTGAATACGCTTAATTTGCGTTTGACAAATAATCTGGATTCTACGAACAGGGTCTTGAGTACAACGAAAACAGAGCGTGATCAATATCAGAAGGAAGCTGAGCTAAGTGCAGAGCAGATCAAGAAGGGATCAAAACTGAATGCTTACGGTTTCACGTCCGGTGGTTTGAAAGAAAAGCTGAACAGTACAATGACAGATACTGACAGAGCGCGCAATACAGTACAGATCTATTCGACATTCACTGTAGGTAAGAACCCTATCACGAAAGCCGGAAGAAAAATGGTGTATATGCAGGTGGTTGATCCAAGTGGTAAAACCATGCAGCAAAGTTCAGGTAATGTGATCTCAACTGAAAAAGGTCAGGTAGCTTATTCAGACAAGAAGGAGGTAGACTATAACAATGAAGCGTTGGATATGTCGATCTATTATAGCTTGAGAGGAACAGAAGCGCAAAAAGGAAATTATAAAGTGAATATTTACTGTGAGGGTCACTTGATCGGCTCTGATAGTTTCACCCTCAAATAATTATGGTTAATATTTTTATCGCAAACCTAGATTGGAGTATTACGTCGGAGGATTTGCAAAGCACTTTTTCGTCTTTTGGAGAGGTGACCTATGCTCACGTAGTTTATGATCGTGAGACAAAAAAATCGAAGGGTTACGGTTATGTTGA
>SBGS01000198.1 GCA_006226555.1 Bacteroidota bacterium | reverse complement strand
TCCTTTGACTGTAAGAAAAACCAAAAGAAAATAGTGGTTGAAGCAACATCTCAAGAGGGTCGTGTATTGAATGGAACTTTCCTTATTCGAAATGCTGAAGGAATCCTTTTGGAATCCCATACCTACACTCAGGGACACCCCGTAAAGTACATTACTTACAACTACGGCAGCACAACTGACTATTACTGGACTGAAACATTTATGTTCGATAGCCTTTATCAAAACACTCCGGGTACTTATTTCTATGAGGCAAAAACCAGTACGGGCGAATTATTCATGCAAGGCTGGTTCAGAAATGGCGAAGATGGTTGGAAAGTTTATGCGCTTGATTACTGGCGAGGAATGCAGATCGTTGATGAGAACACTTACTTCTCAGTGATCAGAGAAATTAAAACGGACATCAAGTACCCCTATTATGGCGAGATCATACCGCCGTATATCGGTTTCATTGCGGGTGCAGAAGGCGCTGCATACCCATCTGTTGTTGCCGGTGTTGCCTTCAATGCGTTTGAGTCCTATTTTCCCAGAAAAACAGGATCAATGATTGGTGGAGCATTGATGTTCCGATACAACTTTCCAGCAGCAGCTCCGGACACCACCGGTAAGGGACTGGATCCGGAAACATATCTCGGAAATTACATGGGGCTTAAGGCGGAAATCGGTTATTATTCCGTCTTTTCGTACGGTCTCGGTTACGACATGTTTTTCGCTGATAATCACATCACACATGCAGCTACTCCATTCGTTGGTACATCACTATACAATTTTCAGATCATTTTCTCTTATTCGCTGTACTCCTGGGAAAAAAACAGAATAGGGTTGATCAGGCCTGGTAGGATCAATCTCAGATATGTGATTCCTTTACCAAGGAAGAACTATGTGTCCAAGAATTAAGATCGCTGCCAGAACTTGAAGGCGGAGCTCAACATCACCGTAAGTAACACGTAAACGACCTCATCGAAGACAATGAATACCGTAGAGATCAGAACCAGAAAAACGCCTCCGAGAATATAGAGGTATGCCTTAACGTAGGGTTTCCAAATGTTGTTATGATCTGTGCTCCTGTATCTTGCCGGCATCAGAAATTCCATTTTGTATTGCTGATAGGCAGCAAGAAAAACGAGTGGAACCAACAAATATCCTTGCTGAATCCCCATTTCTTCGTACGTCCAAAAGGCTTTTAATTCACCTAAAAAACTGTGAAAGGGATTCATATGATACAACGCGAAACCCGTTCCGGTTATGATAAGTGCCAACAATAGGATAGCGAAAGTGCTTCTGAAGATCCAATCTCTGATAGATAATTCTCTGTTTTCTTGTTGTGTTCTGCGACTTCTAACATTAGCAAAAAACAAGTCTGATAGCATATCTATCAGGTAAAACAACAAGATAAAGTAGAGCGACCAATCCCAAAGAAAAAATCCCAATAAAGGTATCAGGGCTTCCATCAGCACCTGAATCGTCTTCATCCGTTGAGCTGTCATTTGTTTTTCGCGGCTTCCTTTTCTATTTCATCCAGGAATTCCTGCTCGTATTCTTGCTGACGACCGTACTTCAGCGCTTTCCCGAAAGACTGTAATGCGCGCGTTTTGTCTTTCTGATCCGCATAACACAATCCTAAATTATACCAGGACTCCACATACATTGGGTTTGTAAGCAGTGCACTGTTGTAGAAATAGATCGCACTATCAAGATTCTTCTCACCAAACTGATGAATATATCCTTGATGGAATAATCCTCTTTGAATGAAATAATCCGTAGTGTCACCCGCCATGGCACGATATAATTCTTTCGCCTCTTCTATTTTTCCAAATAGCTGTTTTGCATACGCCAATGCATAAATCGCATCCATATCGTTCGGGCGCAATTGCTTAGCCGTTGTATAATATTGTATACAGATCGGATCATTTTCAGCCTGATACAAAGACCCTAACATGATATACGCTTCAAAGAACTCCGGATCCTGTTGCACTGCCGTTTCATAGCTTGATTTCGCAAGGCGCGTGTTACCCATTATTAGGTATGTTGATCCTTTAAGCACGTATGCATCTCTATATTTTGGATCAACGCGTAATGCTTCATTCACGTACTTGAAGGTCGTCTCATAATTCTCTTGTAATCGATAAGTAGACGCCAGACCCACAAGTGCCTTTAAGTCTTTCGGTCTTTTCTTTATGATCGCATGAAAATGTCTTTGAGCATCGTTGATATCGGCAACAGTGCGATCTGCCTTGTTCGTTAGAGCAGTAGCATATAGTCTTCTTGCATCCAGATTCGTCGTGTCCAATCGAAACGCTCTGGCCGCATCCGCCAAAGCATCAGAAAACAAGCCACTCTCTACCCTTATTGTTCCTCTTCTAAGTAAAAAGGGTATGCTATCCGGGTAGATCTCGAGTAAACTATCCAGATCACTATCCTGCACGGCTGCTTTAACTGTAGGTTGATCCTGACTGCACGATGTCATCGCGATCAGTATTCCTAAGAAAATCAATTTCTTCATGTGACAAAAATACCATTTATCAAGGATAACTTCAGTAACATTCAATCAATGAAAAACACTGTTCATTTATATAAAACTCGTAATTTTGCGTTATGCGCAGGTTTGTTCCATTTTTACTGTTGTTCGCTCTCCTTTTT
>SBGS01000022.1 GCA_006226555.1 Bacteroidota bacterium | reverse complement strand
CATAGGAGAGGCAAAGGATGTACCGCTTCCCTGAACAATGAGCTCACTATCTGAAACGATCCAAGTGTTCCATCCCGTAGCAGCAACATCAGGCTTTACTTGATTGTCAGCATTTGGTCCGAGTGATGAAAATGGTGCATAATTCCCCTGATTATTAACGGCTCCAACACAAAGACAACTGTCAGCATCACATGGCGTGGAGATCGGGTTAGGTCCATTGTTTCCGGCTGCAGCTACGACCACAATACCCTTAGTTGCAGCAGTATTTACACCTTGTGCTGCTATTGTGGTATTTCCATCAAGATCTGAGAAGGAATGGTTCTCCATAGGATCATCAAATTCCGTGTACCCGAGAGAAATATTTACGATCTGTACGCCTTGAACATCACATCTTTCCAACGCCTGAACAAGGTTGAACTCTTCTGCGAGAGTTTCTGAAAAAACATCTTCTGTTACATATAGTGCTACATCCACCATTGGTGCCCCTCCAGAGATATCATCCAAACCACCGGTCTGACGATAACTAAAGATGCATGAGCTCACCGCTGTGCCGTGATTGCTGTAATCAAAAACATTCATTCCATTCACAAAATCAAATTGATCTAAAAAGCGTGCATTCATGAATGTGGAATCGAAATACAATACCGTGTCCATTCCTTTAAATCCTGCATCGATCACTGCAAAATAGACTCCTGAACCAGTATACCCATCGTTATGCAGACAATCTATTCCTATCTGACGGATTTGCGTGTCCGCCATGTTGTAATTAATGGATTTCGCCTCATAAATAACCTGCTCTTCTTTGTGAACGGTAGACGGAAAATTCCTTAATTCATGAATGTCCCTTATGAACGTAAAACGTGATTTTAATTCTGTTGATGATAGATCGGAAATAAGGCGGACCGTATTCATCCATCTCGAGACTCCCTTTACGATCCCAATTTGTTTCAATGAATCTAAATATACCGGCGACACTTCAAGGTCCTTATCATCGAATTTCACATTGTTCACCGCTCTGCGCTCCAAAGACCTCTCACTGAATGCGACGTAATCTCCGCCATTTTTATCCTTCAGGTAGATCAAATAATCGTGTTGAGCAAAAGCTGCAATTGGGAATAATATAAGGAGAAGGAGTATCGTTTTCATACTATTAAAGATACGGTAATAAAAGCGTCGATGAAAAAATAAATCTGAGTTGTAGAAATGATCTATTGATCTGTTGTTTCCGGCTCACTTGAAGCAGAATCCGTATCTATCTGATTTTCGCGAAAGGCGGAAGGAACGAGATCGGGCAAAGCTTTTAGCAGTAAGGGCATCAAAATAGACCCACCGGGAAGCATAAAAAGTGTCAGGGCAGGAACCGCCTTTGCAAGATCTTTAAGCTGATCCCTTACCTCCTTTTTCTCATCCTGAGAAAGCTCTTCCTTGGCAGATTTGCGAATCAGGTTGATCAATTGTTTACTTTCTTTTAACTCCGTTGCGATCTTGTCCTTATTTCTAAGCAGCACTTTAGACCATCTGCTTGTGAAACTACGATAAACCTTGTCGTATGCTCCAGAGTCTTGTAGAAAAATAGCTTTATCTCTAGCTTTAAGTACAAAATTCTCAACAAGAACTAATGACTCCTGAGCAGCAAGGTCGTCACAATCAAGATACTCGGAGAGCCTGCCTAAAAATTCAACTTCTTCATTGAGCATTTCAGACCCTGAGAAGATCGTTAATGCTGCGATATCCAGAATAAAATGCTTCAACAACCAGTGCTCCTTGACATCCTCCGAAAAATCAGCAAATGTCGCTCCTGTGCGAAACTGTTCCTTTGCTTTGTCTCTCCGTTCATCCTCCAATCCCGATGATGCCAGAAAAACATTGAACAGTACCTTCTCCTTTTCCTGGATCTCACCATCTGCATAAGCAGAAAGTACTATACCGGTAAGTGCATTTTGTGCATACCCGTTGTAATTGATGATCGAATCGTCATCTCGTTTTTGCAAATAATCATTGAACAAAATAACATCCAAATAACAGAAGGCATTACTCAGAGAGTTGACCCACCATTTGTTATCTACAATGTTCAATTTAATATCCACTCTTTTCGCAAGGATCCCTTCCACAACATCCACGGCACTGTCTTTTTTGAACAGGCGAAAAACATCGATCAAAGAACGAACATTGTGAAAGCGATAAAAGTCGTAAAGTGAGGCAAGAAACTTTTCCTTCTTAAACTCCTGCTGCTCATTTGACAACAGATAAGTCAACAAGTGTGCTTCAAACAGGAGTAGTTTCAGCTGTTCTTCCTGTGTCCATTTCGTGCTTTCCAGATTCTTCGCGAAAATAAGATTGAGTGAATACCCAAAAACCAATCCTGAGCCGGTAAAGTTCAATCTCATGAACTCCTCAGCACTGACACCAGGAGGTAATTTATAACTCAAAACGATCTCCCCTCGGTCAACGAGATCAAAATACTTGGAGATCCATCCTTTCGAACCTGGTGCGAGCATATTACTTTATGGCATATCGTGCAGAAAAGCCTACTTTAACTCCTACTTCTTGAGTTGGAAGTACACTTACTGCAGGACCGAAGTCTAACGCAAAGTTAAGAGGAATTACGTTAGTTGTGAACTCTATTCCGGCATTTCC
>SBGS01000023.1 GCA_006226555.1 Bacteroidota bacterium | reverse complement strand
GGAAAACCTTTTTCATCTAAAACATCCTGAAATCCGTGGTCCATAAAGAATCCACCAATATTGCCGTATTTCAGATCACCACTAAAAACATAGTGGGAGGAATATCCCCAGTCCTGAAACTCCTCATTGATCGTTCTCAATTTTCTATGTTTCTCCGGTTGGAGGGAGAGTGAAATATCCGGTATTGCGGGAAATCCACTAAAAATACTGGCGTTTCCTATCTCCGAAGTACTGGCTGTAGCGTATAGTTGATCGAACAACAAACCTTCCTGAGCCATTTTATCAAAATTCGGAGTAGCTCCCTTAGTCTCGCTCATACATCCGATCGCCTCTGCGGCCCAGCTTTCCAAAATGATCATCACCACATTTGGACGCTCATCCTGAAAAATTTGATTGTCATGCGTTTTAGGATATTCATACCAACCCATAACCTCCTTACGCGCCTGCTCCGAATCAACTTTTGGAATATACTCTTCAATATCTGCTTTGGAATATAGAATGAAACTATTGCCAAAGTAGTAGAACGAATTAACTGAAATATCATTCAACAAATGATTCGTAGAAAAGAACCCGGCGTTGATATTTATTGGAATTTGCTGTATTCCTCCTCTTGCAAAAAGAAACAGAAACCCCGCGCTGATGGTAAAAGTAATTAGACCCACGCCGGATCTGATCCAAAGATTTTTTGGTACATCTACTTTTCGCTCTCCTTTAAAAAACCATTTGCTGATCTTCCACGCAAATACCAATTCAAGAACTGTATAGAAAATAAACCATAAGGTCATGGTGTAATCTGCGGTTCGAAAAACCTCGTCCGGATTTGATAAATGCATGAAAACCCTAGAAGTTAGTTTGTGTTTCCATTCGGTGTAGGCATTTATTTCGCCGGCGTGAATCATTGCAACACATGCTGCAACAAGAAGAAGTACGATTAAAAATACCTTTCTAAAGAGCTCCTTTTTTGTAAATACAAAGAGTGTAAGAAATATCAGTGGTAAAAGAGACAAATAACCCGCTGCTGCAAGATCCAGGCGAAATGAGTAAAAGAATGTACCGAGCCACTCAAAGAAACCAATATCATGAAATTCTCCTAAATTGTGAATTGAAAAGAGAATACGCTGGAAATCAAAAACAAGAATCCAAAAAAGCAGTAGTAATGCAAAGGACTTTATCCAGCCAGCTATCAACTTCATGTGTCAAATGTAATGAGTATTGATATAACATCAATCATTGTAATTGTGTTCCGGTACAACCGTGCACGTTCAGATTGATTAGTTCATGATCGACTGAGCTTTAAATACGTGTTACTCAAGTAGCAAAAGAATAAATGGGAAGCATCTAATTTTGCCCTATGGAGACCTTTAAAGACATCATAACATCTCAGCGTCCAACATTGGTAGATTTTTATGCTACCTGGTGTGGTCCTTGCAAGTCGATGGCCCCGATCCTTGATCAACTCAAGAAAGAGATGGGTGATCAGGTACGCGTCATTAAAATTGATGTGGACCGGAATCCAGCTGTTGCCGACAAATTTAAGATCAGAGGTGTGCCAACTTTTATCCTTTTTAAGGAAGGAGACGTGATCTGGAGACAAAGTGGTGGAATTCCTTTAGCACAGCTTATCTCAAAGATCCAACCTCATACTTGATCGGTTTATTTAAGGCTTTCAGCATATTGTTTCAGTTATCTGACGGTAACCGAATTGCCACCTAATTGTCATTAAATCGCTACACATTTGCAGTATTTGTGAGAAACACCTACTTTTGCCCCCTGTTTTAAAACATATACGAACAAATGGAAGCTAATCTAATTTACATCCCTATTGGATTATCCGTATTAGGACTACTTTTCATGCTGGTTAAAATGGCATGGGTAAAAAAGCAAAGTGCAGGTAATGAAAAAATGCAAGGCATCTCTAAAAGTATTAAAGAGGGAGCCATGGCATTCCTATCTGCTGAATATCGCCTTTTAGCGATCTTCGTTGTTATTGCATCTGGAGCATTGTTCTGGATCTCAACGATTGTTGAAACTACCAGCTGGTTGATCGTGCCTGCATTTGTTGTAGGAGCTATTTTCTCTGCAGTTGCTGGAAATATTGGTATGCGTATCGCAACTGATGCAAATGCAAGAACAACTGAAGCCGCACGCACAAGTTTGCCAAATGCATTAAAAGTTTCTTTCGGTGGTGGTACCGTAATGGGACTTGGTGTTGCAGGTCTTGCTGTTTTAGGTCTAAGTCTTTTCTTCATGGTTTTTGTTACCATGTTCATTAAAGGTGAAGGAAGTTTCTACAATGAAATGACCATGGTTCTTGAAGCATTGGCAGGTTTCTCTCTTGGTGCTGAATCGATTGCTCTTTTCGCACGTGTAGGTGGAGGTATTTATACCAAGGCCGCAGACGTTGGAGCAGATCTTGTTGGTAAAGTAGAAGCAGGTATTCCTGAAGACGATCCTCGTAACCCGGCTACAATTGCAGACAATGTTGGTGACAACGTTGGTGATGTAGCAGGAATGGGAGCTGACCTTTTCGGATCATACGTTGCTACTGTATTGGCATCAATGGTGTTGGGTAACTACATCATTAAAGATATGTCAGATAAAGCAGGAGAACAATTCACTGATGCTTTCAATGGAATGGGACCTATCCTACTTCCTAT
>SBGS01000001.1 GCA_006226555.1 Bacteroidota bacterium | reverse complement strand
CAGAAGGAAACCCCAGTAGAAACGATCACAACAGACTTAACTGAGTTGCCACAGGAGGAGATAATAAGTAATACACCAAATTTACCGGTTCAACTAGAGCGCGATTACCTTGCAGAAGAAGATAATCCATTAAAGGATCTTGAACTGAACGAGGAAGAAAAGGAAAAACCGGTTGAAGAGAACGATCAAACCGAACACTTACCGGAAGAAAAGTTGGAAGAAAAGAATGAGGTAAAACAAGCGGTTAAGATAGAACTGCCGGATATCTTCACGCCAAATGGCGACTATCAGAATGATGTACTTTTCATAAAGGATTACAATCTTCAAGATTTTAGTATGGTCGTATTGAATTCAGCGAATCAGGTAGTGTACAGAACAAATGATCCTCATTTCCGATGGGACGGAACAGATATGTTTGGAAGTCCTGTACCGGATGGAAATTATGTATACATGGTTACCGGATATGATGAAAATGGTCTACCGGTCAATGCTTCAAGTCTACTTAAGATCGTTCGTTGATAAGTGTTTTCTAAACGCTTTAACACCGAGAAAATACAGGATCAAACTTCCCAGTAAGAATATATGACTAGCATCATTTCTATCGAAAAGGGGTGCGAATGAGATTTTGAACGATTGGAAGATAGCTGTAGGCAGTAATACGAACACGCTGATGAAATGGTATTTAAATCCTGGTGTGTATTCCTTCATGTAGTAGTAGCCCAAAACACCCATTGAAAGCAACATTCCAATACTTGTATTTAAACTTGGTATACGTAATCCGATAGATGGATCCTCGTTCAGGTCAACAAAAAGAAATACCATTGTTGCTCCGATCAGCGCTAGAACAAGTTTAATTGAACTGATCAGTTTAAATGTTTTGATCTTATCGGTATTGGGATAGATAGAGATCATCGCCTGTTCTATAAAAAAGGAGGCAAATATTCCACTGTACCAACCAGGATATTTCCCGGGAACTTCGAAGTAGTTGTAGAATGTATGTCCTATTCCTCCGAATAAAAAACTAAATCCAAAAACAATAAAAAAGAAGTACCAGTTTTTGAAGAATGGATGATCATTTTTACCAAGCTTTTTAACTTGAATCGCCAGAATTATGGCAGAAAGAAATAGGATCGTATCACCAATTATGGCATTGGGCTCAACCAAGTCTAAACCAAATAGTTGAAAAGGTACTTTTTCGTAATCCTGACCAATTAACATAGTTACTGACTTTTCTCTTCGAACTTATGTAGATTTTTAAGTATGATCTTCTCAACAAGCATTGGCATACGCGGTTGAAGGTATTTATTTACTTTTCCAATTCGCGTTAAGGTAGTAATGAACTTACGTTTACTGATGTTCTTCAAAACGGTTTTTGCCACTTTTTCAGTGCTATCCACTTTACCTTTTTGGCGATCCTTCAGAATCTTCATGGAGCCGTCCGCAGCAATCGTTTCTTTGTTGTGTTCGATTTCAGTAATACCGACATAAATTAAACCGACATGGATCTTATGTTTATGTTCTTCGATACGAATAGATTCAGCAACAGCACGAAGTGCCATCTTAGAGCTACAGTAAGCCGACAATCCAGGAAGACCTCTGATACCTGCGAGACTTGAAATGAAAACAATACTTCCCTTTGTTTTTCTCAGCTCAGGTATTGCGGGAATAGTGGGGTTAACTGTACCATATAAATTACTGCTAAAAACAGACTGGAAGACCTCAGGTTTCAATTCAGCCACGTTACCTCGCATGGAAACCCCAACATTATTGACAAGAATATCAAGTTGTCCAAAAGCTTCAATAGCTTTCTCTATGAGCATTTTACCGGCATCTATATCAGATACATCACAGCAGACATCAATAACATTTTCTGTGTGTTTCAAAATCTCTTCTCGCGCTTCATCTAAACGTTGCTGGTTTCTTCCGTTCAGAACGATCTTTGCTCCTTCTTTGGCTAATTCAACAGCAATGGCTTTTCCAATACCTCTGCTCGAACCGGTGATAACAGCAACTTTATTCTTGAACTTGTGGCTCATTTCTTTCTGTAATGAATTTCAGGATGATGCTTAAGGGCAGTTAAACTATTTGTCCATGCCATTGCAACATGCACAAGGAAGGCAATCCAGATCGTACCTGAAGCTACAGTAAGGAAACATAATCCTAATCCGAGAGGAATTGCTCCAATCGTTTCATCAAGACCTTTTGGTATATGTGTTGCTGAATACAATGCAATATTTACTGCAATTGCACCCCAAAGCCCCATCGGTTCTATAAGCGGAATAAATAGAATTCCGCGGAAAAGAAACTCGTATCCGAAAAGATATAACGCCCATCCTAATAAATTAAGGACATATGTTTTTCGAGTCCAGTTCTTTGCTCTTATCTGTGGATAGTTTACAAGGTTTTTCGGTTTTTTTGCACTGAATGCAGCCAGTGGTATGATCACAGCACTTAAACCAACAGTCCAAACGATTGTAAAGAAAGTTGTCTCCGGAATGAAGGTTAATCCATAGTCTGCTAAACTGATATCCGGAATAAACAACAAGCAAACGATCGTAGGTGCAATACCCATAGAAATAAAACCAAAGTATTTTGTAAAGAAGATGTGCTTTGTTGATGCCTCATCAAATTCATACTTGTCGTAAAATCGTTGCTTGATCTTAGGTGATTGTGC
>SBGS01000071.1 GCA_006226555.1 Bacteroidota bacterium | reverse complement strand
GATTTTAAACAGTTCCGTTCTGTAAACTAAGTCCCTTACTTAATAATTCGATAGGACATAATAAACGGGCGATGCCAACAGAAGACTGGCCTCATGGTATGTAGAATATTTTCCCGTTTTAAATTCATGCTTCAAAATTAGAAAGTTTTCTTGAGATACAACACGCGTTTATGTAGAACTTCATAAAACAATTAACACTTTGCTTTTTAAAACAAAGTCACCGCGATCAGCGCATCATTATTCCTTTCATTAATTTTAGATCATGAAGAACTGGTTGAGATATCTGAAAAACAAGTATGTACTTACATTGGTACTTTTCGGAGCATATAGTTTGTTGCTGGATGAAAACGATATCTTTTCCGTTATTGCACAAAAAAGAAAGCTAAGCGCCATTAACGAGCAAAAAGCAGAGATGCAGTCTAATCTGGACGAAGTAAACAATACTTTAAAACGCTTGAAATATACCGCGGAGGTAGAACGTTTTGCCAGGGAGAAGAAGTTCTTTAAAAAGGATAACGAAGACGTTTTTGTAATTACTGCAGAATAATTAACGTATATCTTCATCACTGGCTCCAAATCTTTTTAGATGAACTCCAGTAAAGTAAAACAAGGCTATCTGTGAATAGTGATATCCATTTTTCGCCATTTGCATAGCGCCCTCCTGACATAGACCAACACCGTGACCAAAACCCTTCCCTCGTAGCACTACCTCTTCACCCTCAAGGGTTACATCAAAGAATGTAGACTTCAATCCAAATTCAGATCTAAGATCCCGAAGAGGAATACCTAAAGATGGATGTATGTAAAATGCCTTCCGTTGATCTTGTTTAAATTGATAGGCATAATTCATCAAATTCCGGGATACGATATCAATACCGTATTCATCTCTGATAAATTTCTCCCATTTGGCACGAGGTATCCTTTTCTCCCATTTGGCCTGTCGTGTATGTATACAAAATGTATCCAAGAAAGGCGTGCAGTAAGAAACATCATTATTCCAAACATAGGATGCATCAGAAGTTTGCCCACCACAATTGGCATAGAAATAAGTTGTAATGATCTCACCTCTGTCATCTACGATCACTTCTCCCCGTGTAGCGTGAACAGCATCAATAATTGAAAACTCATGCCTAGCCCTGTTATGATAAGCCTGGCAATGAACAGCATCACACAACTGATATCCTTCCTTCTTATGACGCGATAAATTCTTAAAAGCGTAGGAGCGACTCATCAGCGCCTGAACTTTGTAATATTCCAAATGCTTACCTCCTCCACCTTCAGATTCTATAACGCCAGCAAGATATTGATCCATATCAACTCGATTGATCGGTTGAAACTTCCCTTTGATAACTTTAAAAAGCAGATCGCCGTGATAGGAATGTAACTTGGTAACAGGTGAAGTTCCCTTCAGGGTAAAAAAATCATAATCCTCAAGGTGAATCAAATGAATTTCCTTTCCCACGTATCGCTTCCCGGAAACGGTTGCAACACTCTCTCCTCCGGCTGAAGAAAAATTGATTTCAGCCCCTTTGGTCAAAGTATCTTGAAACAGACTATCTACCTTCAACACATATGTTCCATGTCCAACTGTCGCAGTTGCAGTATTTAACTTTACACCATAGAACAATCCTATTTGTATTTCCTGTGAAAACACCTGAAACACACAAAAGAACAATATGCCTGAAATCAGCAAACGCATTGCGTAAAATTAAAGCGTGAAAAAATCGATACTGAGGTACGATCAAATAGTTTTCAACAAGGATCGTGCAACTTTGGCACTTGCTCCTCCTTCCCCCAGTTTATTTCGGAGATCATTGAACTGTTCTTTCATCGTATGGTTCACATCATTAGACATGAGTCGATCAAGCTCCTGCCTAATGTTCTTAGGATTACACTCATCCTGTATAAGCTCTTTTACGACCTCATCATCCATGATCAGGTTGACAAGAGAGATGTATTTTATTTTAATCAGTGATCTGGCAATTAAATACGAAATCTTCGATCCTTTGTAACACACTACTTCCGGCACTCCGAACAAGGCTGTTTCCAGTGTTGCCGTTCCCGATGTTACTAGGGCATAATCTGCGTTTGATAGTAACGCATAGGTTTCATTTAGAGAAATGATGGTGTCCGAAGAGAATTGACGATAAAAAGCTTCATCTCTTGTTGGGGCACCAGCAATAATGATCTGATAATCTTCCCTATACTTTTTCGCAGCTTCCAGCATAATCGGAAGCTTAACTTTTATTTCTTGCGATCTGGAACCAGGAAGTAAAGCGATAATCGGCTTATCCGATTGTATTCCATATCGTTCACGAAATGAGCTAATAGTACCAGACTCATCTCTTTTAAAATTTTCAATAGCGTCAATCAACGGGTGTCCAACATATTCGACCTCCATGTTGTGCCCTTTGTAAAATTCTTTCTCAAATGGAAGGATAACATACATGTGATCAACACTTGCCCTTATTTTCTTCACTCGTGATTCTTTCCAAGCCCAGACTTGGGGAGAAATATAATAATGAACCGGTATACCCTGCTCCTTTGCCCATTCTGCAATTCGTAAATTAAATCCCGGATAATCAATGAGCACGAGCGCATCAGGCTTGAAAGAAAGAATGTCGTTCTTGCAAAACTGAATATTACCAAGGATCGTTCTGATATTCATCAATACCTCAACGAATCCCATAAAGGCAAGCTCTTTTATGTGCTTCACGCAGTTTTCTGAAACACCGATCATACGGTCACCACCCCAAAACCTAAACTGAACAGAACTATCTTCCTGCAGAATGGCCTTCATCAAATTACTTCCATGCAAATCTCCTGACGCTTCCCCGGCGATGATATATAATTTCTTCCCGGGCATTAAAAGAACTTGATGTAAATGATGTATGGAGCATAAACGATCAATCCAAAGATCACACCGTATGCCGCTTTATAATTCTCTCTATTCAGAAAGAAATAAAACCAGATCAAGTTCGAGATTGCCGCTATCGTAAGCACCTTTATGCGGTAAGGGTCGTTGTATTCGATCTTATACCAAAGCTGACTAAACGAGTAATCCTGCATCCAGCCGATCACAACAAGCACTATCGGAACAAAAAGCAAAGGCGAAAGTACTCCGATCACTAATCCTTTCGTATGTTCAATAGACCAATTTCTCAAATTCATCACATCCAATTTTTTAAGGTCTCCAGAGCTTTATAGTCTGTCATATCAAATTGCGTTGGAACAATTGAGGCAAATCCTCTTTCGAGCCAGTACAAATCTGTATCTTCTGATTTTTCCTGATCAACAAAATCACCTGTCAGCCAAAAGTATGGCCTGCCGAACTGATCCTTTCTGCTTTCGAAGCGATCTTCCCAGAAGGCATGCGCAGCTCTACAGACTTTAATACCTTTAAAATCGGCTTCAGAGACATAGGGAATATTTACGTTTAGGCAGGTATTCTTAGACAAGCCATTTTCCAAAACCAATTGAATAACGTCGGAAACAACTTTTTTTGAAGTTTCAAAATCAGCATCCTGATCAAATGATTCCAACGAAAAACCAATAGATGGAATCCCTTCCATTGCTCCTTCCACCGCCGCAGACATCGTTCCGGAATACAGAACATTTGTTGCCGCGTTTGAACCATGATTGATACCTGAAAGAAGAAGATCCGGCTTACGATGTAAAATCTCATAAACGGCAAGCTTAACACAATCAACGGGAGTCCCTGATGTTGCATAAGCCTGAATGGGATCAAAAATATCACTTGTGTGCAATCTGATCGGATCATGGATCGTGATCGCATGCCCCATACCTGACTGTGGAGAATCGGGAGCAACTACGACCACCTCACCGAAACGGCTGGCAACTTCAACGAGAGATCTTATGCCTTTAGAAGAAACTCCATCGTCATTTGTCACCAGAATAAGAGGTTTATTTTCTTGCATATCCTATTAAATTCTCCTGTGTTGCGAAAGTAACGATAATAAGCTTATTCATCTCGCTAGAAACTTCAAATTAGTTTCTTAATTTAGCAGCTGTCTTGTTGACACCTAATTGATTTTATGACCACTGAGCAATTACTTTCGATTAACAAAAATATCACAGAAGAATCCATCGAATGGGTTCAAAAGAAGGTAATTTCTTTATCTGAAAATCAGCTGAACTGGCGTCCTAATCCGGGCTATTGGTCTATCAATGAAATTCTCGCTCACATGAATTCATATGCTTCCTATTATTATGAAGCTTTTGATCAAAAAATCGAGAAAACGAAGTTCAGAAATTCAAAAGAAGAATTTACTTCTTCTCCACTTGGTCGTTCCGCATGGAAATCAATGAAATTAGGAAATGCAAACAACATCAAGCGAAAGTTCAAAGCTCCAAAAACACACAATCCAACATTTGACGCGTCTCTTGTACATGGAGATGAGGCAGAGCGTTTTATTAAGTGGCAAACAAAATTGCTACAGACATTGGATCGTGCCGGTGAGGTCAACCTGAAAAAAGTAAAAGTTCCCATTTCTATTTCCAAAATGGTTCGCCTTAGACTTGGAGATGCCTTACTGTTTGTCTCATATCACGTAGAGCGTCATATGCAACAGATCAAGAATCTTCAAAAACATCCAAACTTCCCGAAGAAATAATGAAAGAAGCAGCCTGTATCGTTAGTATATCTCCGTTACGCGCTGAACCTTCCGACAAAGCTGAAATGGTATCTCAGCTATTGTTTGGTGATTGCGTTCAGGTCGTTGAAATAAATCATCCTTGGGCAGAAGTCATTGTATTGGATGACAACTATCGCGGTTTTGTTGACATCAAGCACCTGATCATGCTGAGCTCCAAAGAATTTCGCCGATGGAATGAAGCACTTGATTACGTGTATAGCAGAGAATTATTGATAATTCCCGAAACAGGAGGTAAAATGTATATACCTAGAGGATCCCGCATTCCGGCTGGTTTGGATACATTCAATATTGGCGATCTAAAATTTGATGTGAACGATTCAAATTCATCATCTACCAACGATATATTCAGTTTAGCGCAAGAATATCAAAACACGCCTTATTTATGGGGTGGAAAAACTCCATTCGGCATAGATTGCTCCGGTTTTACTCAGATCGTTTATCGTATTTGCGGTTATAATTTACCAAGAGATGCCTATGAACAGGTGGATGTCGGTAACGAAATTCCTTTCGAAGAAAAGCAACCGGGTGACCTCGCATTTTTTATCAATTCGAGCGATCGCGTGCATCACGTTGGTATCGTAGGACCCAATGATTCGATACTTCATGCAAGTGGTCACGTAAGAACAGATACTTTGACGATTCAGGGGATCTATCGTAGTGACCGAGACGAGATCACGCACAAGCTACACCGAATTATCCGCATTTAGCGCTGAAAGTTCGATATTAATTCTGATATTTGCTTCCAAATAAACCCTATGAAAATACTGATCACAGGAGGAGCCGGTTTTATCGGAAGTAATCTTGCAAAAAGGCTGGTTAATGACGGACATGAAGTTGTTGTATTGGATAATCTCCTTCGTGGAAATAAACTTGACAAAGCCACCTTCGATCAGATCAAATTCATTCAGGGCGACGTTCGCGACTACGAAACAGTAAAAAAGGCATCTCGCGGATGTGATCTTATTTTCCATTTTGCCGCCGTTCTTGGAGTTGATGTAGTAGCGGATAATCCAGTAGAAACAATGGATGTTGAAGTGATCGGTACACGCAATGTTGTTATTGCTGCCGAGGCTAACAATGTGAAAAAGATCATGTATGCTTCAACCAGCGGTATTTATGGCCATTCTGCGATCGAAAATGCATTGACGGAAGAAGTTCTTGTTGATCCCAGAACATCTTATGCAATGGCAAAAAGGTACAATGAGATCTATCTTGCATCGCACAACGAAGAAAAGGGAATGGACGTCGTATCCCTTCGCTTCTTTAATGTTTATGGCGAAAATCAAGATAACAGAATGGTAATTCCTCGCTTTTTCGAGCAAGCCATTGCTGGAAGAGACATTACTGTTTTCGGCACTGGAAAACAAACGAGAGACTTTACATTTATAGATGACACAGTAGAAGCCTGTGTACGGTTAATGAGTGTAAAAGGCTGTCACATTATCAATATTGCCAACGAAGCTGAATGGTGTATTGAAGACGTAGCGGTTCGTATAAAAGATATCACAAAGTCAAATTCGAAGATCGTATATCTGGATGCTCCTAAAAAACGATATGACTACGAAGTAGAAAGACGTGTAGGTAGTTCAGAAAAACTCATGCAACTCACCGGTTTTAAACCCGAAACTACTCTTGACGCTGGTCTTGAGAAGATCTTTAAAACCAACTATTAATATTCTCCTTATTTAAATTTCAAGTTATGCGCGACCAGGTTGTAAAGGATCTGATTCAAAAAGAAAAAGAACGCCAGATGCATGGCATAGAATTGATCGCTTCTGAAAATTTCGTTTCTGACGATGTAATGTCAGCAATGGGAAGTGTACTCACAAACAAATACGCAGAAGGTTTTCCAGGAAAACGTTACTACGGTGGATGTGAAGTTGTTGATCAAGTTGAAAATCTTGCAATCGATCGCTTGAAAGAACTTTTCGGTGCTGAGTGGGCCAATGTTCAACCACATTCAGGTTCACAGGCAAATGCTGCCGTATTTTTAGCATGCCTTCAACCAGGAGACAAAATATTAGGATTTGACCTTTCGCATGGTGGTCACTTGACACATGGATCACCTGTTAATTTCTCAGGTAAATTATACGAAGCTCATTTTTATGGCGTAAAGGAAGAAACTGGATTGGTTGATTACGATATGCTTGAAGAAAAAGCACGTACGATCAAACCAAAAATGATCATCTGCGGTGCTTCAGCATACAGCAGAGATTGGGACTATGCAAGAATCAGAAAGATCGCTGATGAAGTTGGAGCATTGATACTTGCAGATATTTCTCACCCGGCAGGGTTGATCGCATCAAAATTACTGAACGACCCGCTTCCACATTGTCACATCATCACGACAACTACGCACAAAACGCTGAGAGGACCAAGAGGAGGTGTTATCATGATGGGTAAAAACTTTGACAATCCATTTGGACTTCGTTGGAATAACGGAAACCCAAAATCAATGGGAGCTCTACTCGATGCTGCTGTATTCCCTGGAACTCAGGGAGGGCCACTTGAGCATGTTATCGCGGCAAAAGCCGTAGCTTTCGGTGAAGCGCTTACTCCACAGTATAAAGAATACATGGCTCAGGTTCAGAAAAATGCACGTGCAATGGCTGAAGCATTTATTGCAAAAGGTTATCGTATCATATCTGGAGGAACTGACAATCACTCTATGTTGATCGATCTTCGATCCAAAGGTGTTACGGGAAAAGATGCTGAAGATGCTTTAGTAAAAGCAGATATAACCGTAAATAAGAACATGGTGCCGTTCGATACAGAATCTCCTTTTGTTACGAGTGGGATACGTGTTGGAACAAGCGCGATCACTAGCCGAGGATTGAAAGAATCTGAATCAGTTCAGATCGTTGATCTCATCGACAGAGTGTTGTCAAACGTAAACAATGAAAGTGCGATAAATGAGATCCGTTCAGAAGTCAATGAAATGATGAAAACGCGCCCTCTATTCGCTGACATGGTTAATGCCTGATCACGTTGCAGATTGCTTTTTGATCACTTTCCAAAAGAGTTTCGGAGCTAATCTTTTCAAGGTAACAGCTTTGATCTCTTTGTTTCCGATTAGCACTTCAATTTTGTTTTGCTCAACGGCGTTCAGTAACTGGCGCGCACATTCTTCTGCAGGCATTCCTGTAGATTGATTGTGATCCATCTTTCCGTGCTTCTCGCCTGTACCGGTTACCGCATTCATAGATATCGGTGTATTGATCTTACCGGGACATGCTATTGTTACGCGAATATTGTTCTTTTCTTCTTCAAGATAGAGACTTTCATAAAAGCCGTGTAATGCATGCTTGGAAGCACTGTATGCGCTGCGCAGAAAGAATCCGAACTTCCCTGAAATAGACGAAATCACCAGAAAATGTCCATCCTTTTGAGCTCTGAAAACAGGTAAAACCGCTTTAGCGAGTGCTATGTTACCGAAGTAATTGATCTCCATTATTCTCCGATCTACCTCCAAAGAAGTCTCATGCACCTCAGAGCGTTGAGAGATCCCACCATTATTAACAAGAATATCTATTCTCCCATAGTGATCGACCACTTTGGTCACAAGCTCCTTGAAGTTGCTAGAGTGCTCAAGATCCAAGGGCACAACCAGATGAGAAGAAGAATGTTCAAGAGATTCTTTTAGAGCATTCAATTTTTCTTCATTTCTCGCAGAAAGGACAAGCTTGGCCCCTGCCTTATCAAATGCCACCGCAATAGCCTCTCCTATTCCTGAGGAAGCTCCTGTGATCCAAACAACCTTATCTTTAAACATATCACAAAGGAATAAAAAAAACCCGTCAGCTAACTGACGGGTTCTCATTTTTCAATGTCTTTTATAGATCATCCGGTAACTCTACCGACTTAAATTGCTTTTTCTTTGGTTTTAGCTGATCAATAAAGATCACCTTAAACTTTTCACCGTCTGACGTGAAGATCATTTCAGAAATTCCGTTAACGATTGTTGGTGATTCCTTTTTAGAATTAAAGAACTTTGCCTTCATCAATTCATATGTATCATCTTCGTATTGAAGGAATACAGACGTGATCAACCCGTTTTCTACGCGAGCCTTTCCAGAAATACAGTATGATGTTCCATCCTCAAAGAATGAAAGAATAACATTTCTGTGCATGTCATCTGCGATGGAATATGCTCCTCTCTCGTCAAATGCCTTTTGAAGTTTCGTGAAACAATCCTGAGCATATGTTCCGGCAGAGATTGTCATTCCAATTAACAGTGCAAGTAAACCTTTTTTCATATTAGCATGTTTTAGTGAGCATGGGCTCGATTCAAAAATAGCAAGTTTTATCCAAATTAAACTGCTTGACCTTAAATTCTTTATTTTTGAAAAAATTCATTTCGCATGTCGAATAAACAAATAGCAGACCATTTTAGCGAGGCAATCAAAATTTTGCAAGAATTTAACAATTCGGACCAGCATGCCCAAATAGAAAAAGCAGGTCTCTTGATGGTACAAGCTCTTAAAAACGGAGGAAAGATCATTAGTTGCGGAAACGGAGGCTCAATGTGCGATGCGATGCATTTTGCGGAGGAACTTTCCGGTAGATATAGAAATGATCGACCTGCGATTTCAGCGGTATCTATCTCTGACCCAAGTCACATCACTTGTGTGGGAAATGATTACGGGTTCGATTATATTTTCTCGCGTTATGTCGAAGCTAACGGAAGAGCGGGTGATGTTTTGCTTGGGATCTCTACATCGGGGAATTCCAAAAACGTAATTGAGGCTGTGATTGCAGCGCAAAAAGCGGGAATGAAGGTTGTGATCTTGAGTGGTAAAGATGGAGGAAAACTGAAAGACTTCGCGGATATTGAGATTCGAGCACCTTTCAGTGAGTATGCTGATCGAGCACAGGAAATTCACATTAAAGTAATACACGCACTTATCGATTTCATCGAAAATCATTTAGAGCAGTAGTTCAAGTTGAACGAATCATTATCTTTGCGACCAAATTCTAGATCATAATGGGTACAATTGCACAAATTTTTGAATCAGGAGAACACGCTGCGAAGAAAGGCATGTTCAATAATATGGTAATGCTTGCACGCGTGGATGGTAAGGTAGATGAAGCAGAATTACAACTGTTGACGAAGATCGCTAAGCGACTTTCTCTAACGGCAGAGCAGATCCGTGAAGTAATTGAAAATCCTGATGAGTACCCAATGATTCCACCAGTAACAAAAGAAGATCGCGCAGATCGTTTTGTGCAATTTATCGAAATGGTACATGCAGATGGAAATGTTGACCCTTCTGAAGAAAGTCTTATCAAGAAATACGGTGTTGCTCTTGGGTTTAACGACGGAGAAATCGAAGCAATTGAGCCCGAAATAAAAAATATGTTCAGCGCAAACGAAAAGAGAGAAGATATTCTCGCTGCTGTGCTTGAGAAGCTGTAAATAAGAACATTCAATAAATAAAAGGACTGTCTTTTGGCAGTCCTTTTTTTTGTTAAACAATGTGTTGATAACTCAACGTTTTCAAACGCTGCAATCGAACAATGAATCCATGGATAATGCCTAAATTTGCTTTTTAATCCTCTGTATGACACAGGAAGAATTACAGAACAGAGTAAAAGATATCTTTTCCGCGTACCTGGAGCAAAACGGACACCGTAAAACGCCAGAACGATTCGCCATACTTGCAGAAATCTATAATTACGAGGGGCATTTCGATATTGAAACCTTGTACGTTGAGATGAAAAATCAGAACTATCGGGTTTCTAGAGCTACGTTGTACAATACGATTGAATTACTCTTGGCTTGTAATCTTGTTAGAAAGCATCAATTCGGAAAGAATATTGCTCAATTCGAGAAGTCGCATGGATCAAAACAACACGACCATATCCTGTTAACGGACACGGGAGAGATGATCGAGTTCTGTGATCCACGCATTCAGACCATTAAAGCTACATTGGAAGAGTTGTTTGACATAGAGATCGAACATCACTCACTTTATTTTTACGGTAGAAAAAAGAAGAAGGAAGAATGAATCTTCAATTTGAAATAGAAGCAGAAAATGATGTGCTCATCATTCATCTGAAAGGGAAGATTATTTCGGAAACTGATACAGCGGATCTGGAACAGGAATTCGGAAGACTACTCAATCAAAATTTAAATAAAGTGATCATTGACATTGAAAAACTCACTCATATCAACTCTACAGGAATTGGTATGATGATCAAAATGATCACCAAATCGAGGATTCTTGGTGGAGACTTGGTTGTCATAGGTTTAAACGGCAACGTCGCCAAGATCTTTGATATCGCCAAGCTCGACGAGGTATTTACACTATATAGTGACAAAACAGAAGCACTAGAACATTTTAAGCAGACAGCATGAAAGTTGATGTATTATTAGGTCTACAATGGGGAGACGAAGGGAAAGGTAAAATTGTAGATGTACTTACGCCAAAGTATGATATTATAGCGAGATTTCAAGGAGGACCAAACGCTGGTCATACATTGGAATTCGAAGGAGTAAAGCACGTTTTACACACCATTCCTTCTGGTATTTTCCATGAAGGTGTAATCAATTTGATCGGTAACGGTGTTGTAATCGACCCGGTTATTTTTAGAGAGGAGCTAAGAAAATTAGAGCCTTTTAACATTGATATCCGTAGCAGATTGGTTATTTCAAAGAAAGCACACTTGATCCTTCCTACCCACCGATTACTCGATGCGGCTTCAGAAGCAGCAAAAGGTAAAAATAAGATCGGTTCTACCCTAAAAGGGATCGGGCCAACTTATATGGACAAAACAGGAAGAAACGGATTAAGGGTTGGCGATATATTCTCACCTAATTTCAGGGAAAAATACGATGCTCTTGTCGACAAGCACAGACAAATGCTGGATCGTTATGATGGCTTTGAATATGATCTTAGCGAGCTAGAGCCAAATTGGATGGAAGCGCTGGAAAGCATCAGAGCGTTAGAAGCTGTAGACAGTGAGCATTATCTAAACAATGCAATGCTAAACGGGAAAAAGGTTCTCGCAGAAGGGGCTCAAGGCACCATGCTTGACATCGATTTCGGAACGTATCCGTTCGTTACGTCATCCAATACAGTTACCGCAGGAACTTGTACCGGACTAGGTATTGCTCCTAACCGCATTGGTAACGTGATCGGTATATTCAAGGCTTACTGTACACGAGTAGGATCAGGTCCTTTCCCAACGGAATTAGAAGATGAAACTGGTGAAGCAATCAGAAAAGAGGGGCATGAATTTGGCGCAACCACCGGTCGACCTAGGAGGTGTGGATGGATCGATCTACCTGCATTAAAATATGCCATTATGATCAATGGTGTCACAGAACTCTCCATGATGAAAGCGGATGTTCTCAGTATCTTCAAGGAGATCAACGTATGTACACACTACATCATTAACGGTGAAAAATACGATTACTTCCCATACGACGTTAATGATGTGGAGGTAACTCCTGTTTACGAATCTCTTCCGGGGTGGAATCAAGACCTTACTCAATTGAGTGATTTCGAAGATTCTCCTGAAGAACTAAAGGCTTACGTTACTTATCTGGAACAAAAATTGCAAGTTCCGATCAAGGTAGTATCTGTTGGTCCTGACAGAAAGCAGACGTTACATAACAAAGCACTTGCTTGAGAAAATATTTTAAAATATTGAAAAGTGCGCTTCTTTTGAGCGCATTTTTTTTGAGCGGAAATCTTCTTGCGCAAAATAATATACTGGAATTACTTCCGGGTTCTGAACGACTGGAATACGATCAAAAAACGGGAACTCACCGTTTGTACGGCAACGTAAACTTCAGCTATCAGAACAATGTGATGTTCTGTGATTCAGCTTACTACTTTCAACGAACAAATGAGGTTAGAGCTTACGGTAATGTCCACATAAACAAGAGAGACACCCTCAACTTGTATTGCGACTCCTTGTACTATAACGGAAAGACTCGTCTGGCTAAGCTTTGGGGGCATGTCCGTGTAAGAGACAATGAATACAAGTTAACATGTGACTCGCTGGACTATGATGCACGCTCCGGGCAAGCAAGCTATAGAACCGGTGGTCTTATACAAAGCATTGAAAGCGGTGAGAAACTTAGTTCAAGAATTGGCTATTTCCACCCTGAGAGCAAGAATTTCTTCTTCAGTAAAGATGTGAAATACCAAAGTACTGAAATGCAGATGACCACGGATACACTGCGCTATCTGTACAGCAAACAAACCGCATATTTTTACGGTCCGACCAACATTTACACTGACAGTACCACACTCTATTGTGAGGCAGGCAGCTACAACACCCGATCACAGGAAGGCGAGCTCCGGAAAAATGCAAAGATCTATCGTTCCAGTGAATTCATCTCAGGAGACACCCTGCTCTATTACCCAAAGAACCAGGAATACATTGGTAAGGGTAATGTTTACATGATGGACTCCTTGAATGATATGAGTTATTCGGGCAATTACGCTTATTCGAGCGATTCCTTGAAATATCGTTGGCTCACCGGAAGAGCTGTCATTACAAAATATCTTGAAAAGGACACTTTATATCTCCACGCAGACACGCTTTCTAACACATGGAGTGACAGTACAGATATCATGAAAGCGTATCGTAATGCGTATATTTTTTCCAACGCAGTACAAGGTCGATCTGATAGCCTCGAATACAACAGAATGGATAGCCTGTTATACCTAAAAGGAGATCCGATCTTATGGAGCAACAAAGGTGAAATGAAAGGGCGGTTGATCGAGATCGTATTGAATGATACTTTATTGAATCAAGCCACGATCTTTGATAGTGCTTCGGTTATCATGCCGGTGGAAAAAGATATTTATTACAATCAGATCTACGGTAATAAATTGGTCGCATATTTCGATACAAATTATATCCATCGTGCAGATGTCTTCGGTAATGCGATCACCATTGCATTTCCTGAGGAGGAAGAAAAAACGGATAGCCTCACGACTATCAAACGGATCGGTATGAATCGATTGTATTCAAGTGATATTCGAGTGGATCTTGACAGCGCCGGGATCATAGGTGTGGCCTATCTTCAGCTACCGGACGGTGTCTTTTACCCAATAAAATCCTTGAATCAAGAAGAGCAGTTTATTCCTGGGTTTAATGATCGTTCGGCTTTAAAGCCAAATTCCATTGAAGAGCTTCTGGATCAATGATCCTCCCTAACTGAATGTCTGAATACGCGTTGAACACCTTCCACCTGCTCTATCTTACGCATCAATTGCTCTAAGTGTTCAGTGTCGTATACGAGAACCCTTAATTGACCTTCAAATATTCCGTCCTCGGTTTCAAATGAAATAGACTTCATATTCACGTTGTGCTGATTGGATACGATCTCCGTAAGCTTGTTCACGATACCCAAACGATCGATCCCTTTCACTGTGATCGCAGCCACATTCTCTTTGAGATCAGAATTCTTCCATCTGGCCTTGATACAACGATAAGCCATCTTTGACATCAAGTGTTCGGCATTTGGACAATTGTATCGATGAATTTTTATTCCTTCATTGATCGTAATGAAACCAAAGACATCATCTCCTGGAATTGGATTACAACATCCCGCCAGCTTATACTGAATATTCTTAAAGTCCTCACCAATGATGATCTCATCCTGCTTTTTGTCAATGCTACTGTACACATCGACATCCTTTTTCTTCTTTTTAACGGTTTCCGGT
Organism: Bacteroidota bacterium; assembly: GCA_006226555.1. GTDB lineage: Bacteria > Bacteroidota > Bacteroidia > Flavobacteriales_D > Crocinitomicaceae > UBA4466. Next base: position 1,238 of record SBGS01000071.1, on the reverse strand, counting down.
CGTTGAAGCTGAAGAATTCCGTTTACATTTTCCAGCTCTCTCAATCTGGAAAGATCGACCTTCCCTTTTGCAATTCTAAAATAGAATTCAGTGGCGCTTGAGATCTGGAAGAATTTCTCTAACGTCGAAATATTCTCAGAGTTAAAGCGAATATTGTGTTGTCTGAATTTGCGTTCAAGTATCTCACGCCCATCCATCGCTATTCGCTTTCGTTCTTCATTCAATGAAGATTTGATTTTCTGCTTTGCTCTTGCCGAAACCACAAAACGCAGCCATTCTTCATTCGGCTTTTGTTTTGTTGACGTGATGATCTCTACCTGATCACCACTATTCAATTGATGACTCAAAGGCACCAATCGGTTGTTCACCTTAGCACCAATACACTTATCACCAATATCGGTATGAATATCATAAGCAAAATCAAGAATCGTAGAACCAGTCGGCAAAACCCGTAGATCACCCTTCGGCGTGAAGACATAGATCTCATCCGTAAATAAGTTCAGCTTAAACTCATTCACGAAGTCCATCGCGTTCATATCTGGATTTTCAAGAAGATCCCGAATTTCAGCGATCCATCTATCGAATTTTGTCTCGTGTGTTTTGGACTCCTTGTATTTGTAGTGAGCAGCCAATCCCTTCTCAGCTATCTCATCCATTCTGGAAGAACGGATCTGAACCTCCACCCATTTACCCGATGGCGACATTACCGTCGTATGAAGGGATTCGTAACCATTCGCTCTTGGAGTTGAAATCCAGTCTCGCAAGCGTTCAGGACTTGGTTGATAGAAATCTGTAACAATACTATAAACCTTCCAACAATCGGACTTCTCCTGTTCCGGCCTTGAATTTAGTATGATTCGAATCGCAAAAACGTCATAGACCTCATCAAAGGGCACTCCCTTTGTTACCATTTTTCGCCAGATCGAAGAGATCGATTTCGTTCTAACCTTTATTTTAAAATCAAATCCGTCTTTGGTTAGTGAGTCTTTGATCGGCTGAACAAACTTTCGAATAAATCTGTTTCTCGCGTCCTTCGTCGATTTCAACTGACGCTCAATATCATTGTAGATCGATGGTTCAGTATATTTCAATGCCAGATCCTCAAGCTCACTTTTGATCGAATAGAGACCAAGTCGGTGCGCTAATGGTGCATACAAGAATTTTGTTTCAGATGCGATCTTCATTTGTTTGTCCTGACGCATACTGGACAATGTTCTCATGTTATGCAATCTATCCGC
>SBGS01000195.1 GCA_006226555.1 Bacteroidota bacterium | reverse complement strand
ATTGGTACAGCTAAACCATCTTCTGAAGAGATGAAGGGCATACCACATTATTTCATCGACTCTCATCCAATAACAAATGAGCTGAGCGCCGCAACTTACGCAAAAGAAGCGCGAGATCTGATCGAAACGCTCCATCAAGATGTATGCATTGTAACCGGTGGTTCCGGTATGTTCATAGACGCGCTGACAAACGGTCTGGATGATATCCCTCATGATGATATCATTAGAGATCAACTTACCGCTGAATGGCAAAATGATGGAAGCAAGAAGTTGATCGAGGAATTGAAGTTGAAAGATCCGGAATACGCTGCTGAAGTCGATATACACAATCCTTCGCGCGTAATTCGTGCTTTGACCGCTATTCGTATATCCGGTAAAAAGTTCTCTGATATGAGAACAGGGAAAGTAAAGGATGATTTTAATGTAATTCGATTCGTGATCGACATTCCCAGAGAACTCTTGTACCAAAGAATTAACAAACGAGTAGATCTAATGATGGAGGCCGGATTACTTGAGGAGGTTAAAGCAGTATTGGACCTCAACAATAATATTGTTTCAAACACTGTTGGCTATAAAGAGTTTATTCCCTACTTCAATGGTGAGATCGAACTCGATGAAGCAATAGAAATCGTCAAAAGAAATTCACGCAGATACGCTAAACGTCAACTTACCTGGTGTAGAAGATATGAAGATGCCATCTGGGTTCCATATGGATCAACTCATAATATGATCAACTTCATTCAACAGCATCTAAATGAAATAATTTCAGGAATGGAATGATTCTTGAAATAGTCTCGAAAAACCTATTGTCATGAACATTTATTTAGATCACATCATGCCGCATCCCCTGGCCTCTATTCAGCACAGCTCTGACAGTATTTGGGGAAACGAAATTGTTTTGGAATATGGCAAACGGATCGTTCTGAATGCTTCTAGCGGAAAAGGAAAATCAACATTCACCACGGTTGCAACGGGAATCCGAAGTGATTACAACGGGGTTATTCGATACGGAGACAGAGACGTGAAAACAATCAGTCCGAACGAATGGGCTACAATCCGAAAGGATAAAATCTCAGTTGTATTTCAGGATCTACAGTTGTTCCCGAAATTGACTGTTGCAGAAAATCTCAGACTAAAAAATGACCTTACCGGTCTCAAAACGGATAAGGAGATGCGCGACATGTTGGACCAAATGGGAATAGCAGATAAATGGGAGCAGCAATGTGGCCTGTTATCCATGGGGCAACAGCAACGCGTAGCTATTATTAGAGCTCTGATCCAACCTTATAAGTGGTTAATAATGGACGAGCCTTTTTCTCATCTGGATGAGGGGAATACGCAGATCGCCTTAAGTATGATACACGAAAGGACAGTTGAACAAGGCGCCGGTTTTGTACTGACAACACTTGGTGACCTTCACGGGTATTCATTTGATCAAGAACTAAAACTCTAAGGTATGCTGAATAAACTCCTATTCAAGAATCAGGACAGAAAGCAGATCATAATTGCAATGATCGGCTCATTTCTGGGAATCACGTTTTTGGTCACGTCCATTCATTTTCTTATTCGCGTCAATGAATTTGGAAAAGGGACAGAGATCCTTGGACCCAATACAATAATCGTCCAAAAGAAAGTTTCTACATCAAGCTCGCTTGGATTGACTTCAACGACGTTTAGTGAAAAAGAGATCGAAAAAATGAAACAGGAACCGTTTATTATGGACGTTAAACCTGTTATATCGAACAACTTTGATGTTTCCTTTCAAACAAACGACCCTCTTGTTCCCTACTTCAGATCCGATGTTTTTATTCAGACGGTTGACCCAGGATTTCTGGATGTAAATACCGACGAATGGAATTGGAAAGAAGGTGACACAAGTGTGCCTATCATTATGCCGAGAGACATACTTGTAATGCTCAACACCTTTATGAGTGCATCAGGAATAAATCAGGTTTCTGATGAGATCGCCATGAAGATCAAGTTCAAGTTCACCCTTTCCAATGAAGACAAAAAAGAATGGGTAGATGCTCATATTATCGGGTTCACGAATGAAGTCTCTGCTGTACTTGTTCCTGAATCATTTATGCAATACGGTAATGATAAGTATGCAAAGGACAAGGAACAAAAGATCACACAGATCATGATCAGCGGAAAAGAAAATGAATTCGGAAAGGTAGAGGAATTACTTACGAAGAAGGGAATGGAATCAAAGAATTCACAGATGGTGGTTGGACGTTTGAAATCCATCATTGGCACATTATTCCTTGTTGTATTGGGAATTTCGATAATTGCCGTTTTCCTGTCCGGATTGGTAATGATCCAGTATTTGCAGCTCCTGATCTCCAGAAATGCCTACGAAGTAAGAACATTACTTAGAATAGGGTACGAACCTGGATTGATCACAAACAAGTTCACGGTCTACTTCGCAAAGATATTTGCCATCGTCACCATCCTTGGTTTGGGACTATTCATCCCATTAAAAATGATCATTGATGAGGTCTTCCAAAGTGGAGGTATATACATCGACAGTGGATTCACCTATCAGAGTATCCTCGCATTGGTGATAGCATACATTATTTTCCTTAGCTCAGCCTTTTTTACGGCAAGGAAAGGCATCTTCAATGAATTTTAAACGTTAACGAAGTGTTAATGGCTATTTTTACAACAGAAGAAAAGAAGAAAGAGATTTATTTTA
>SBGS01000053.1 GCA_006226555.1 Bacteroidota bacterium | reverse complement strand
CCGAAAACGAGCTCCTGAGAACCAGCCAATCGCTGAGCGTTCTCTCTAACTCGGTCGACTTGCAGTTTAGTAGCAAGTGCACCCATTCGTACACCTTCCACCGATGGGTCTCCAACTTGAGTGGAAGAAAGTCGTTTGATCAATGCTTCCTGTACCGGGTCGATCAATGATTCAGGGACCAGAATACGACGAATTGCCGTACACTTCTGACCTGCTTTAACGGTGATCTCCTTCAAAACTTCCTTTACGAAAATATCGAACTCAGGCGTTCCAGGAACTGCCTTCTCTCCCAGAACAGCAGCATTTAAGGAGTCTGCCTCCAGATTGAATGTAACACTTCGTTCAGCTATATGAGGCAATGCCTTTAGCATCTTACCAGTTTTTGCCGAACCTGTGAATGTAACCGTGTCTTCTGTATCAACATGATCTACTATTCCTCTACCCAAACCAACAACGAGCTGCAAAGAACCTTCCGGTAAGATCCCTGATGCAATAATATCACGGACAACTACCTCGGTTAAGAAAGAAGTGTATTCAGAAGGCTTCACAACTGCGGGAACACCGGCCATAAGATTAACCGCTATCTTTTCAAGCATACCCCAGATTGGGAAATTAAATGCATTAATATGAACCGCAACTCCTTGCTTAGGCACCATGATGTGATGACCTATAAATGTTCCTCCTTTTGATAAAGGCGCAGCTTGTCCATCCACGTAATAAGGCAGATCCGGAAATTGTCTTCTAAGTGAAGCATTGGCAAATAAATTTCCGATCCCTCCTTCAATGTCGATCCATGAATCGATCTTGGTGGCTCCCGTCCATGCGCTTACTTGATAGTACTTATCTTTTCTTTCCAGGAGGTAAAGCGCCAATGCTTTCAACATTCTACCTCTCTCCTGAAAAGTCATTTTTCTTAACTGGGTTCCACCTTTGGTGCGGCCGTACGCTAAAATCTCTTCATAATCCAATCCGGCACTTGAAACCTCTCCGATTACATCACCTGTTATAGCATTGTATTGTAGCTGCTCAACTCCCTCTCCATCAACCCATTGACCAAGCACATAATTTTGAAATCGTTGCATTTTTGTGTAAATTTGAGCCATAAATTTAACCATTATTCGTGAGCCTTACCCAGGAAGAAATCAATCTTTTCGGCAAGCCACTGAAAGCGCATGAACATGCCTTCGGTGCTGATTTCTATATGTTTGGGGAAGATATGTATGTGGTTTTCCTGCCGAAATACGAAACCGTCACATCCAATATTGTCAATTACGGGTATACATTTCTTGAGAAACACAAAGTAAATCAACATCACTGCATTTTTATTTTTGATTCGTTTACCGATGTCTCCAAAGAGGTTCGAAATTGGGCAGCGGATCAGAGTAAAAACCGTTTCACCATAAGTGATGCCATTGTGCTTAAGGATGTAAGTCAAAAGATCCTAAGTGATTATTACGTGAAACAAGAACACCCTAACTGGCCTACTAAGGTATTCTTCGATCTTGCAGCTGCAATTCAGTGGTCTTTCGATCAGAAGTAGTAATACCTTTTGTTCATCGAATTCTATTTCCTATTTTTCTATTATGAATTGGTCATTTATTTTTATTCTCATGAGCGCATTTACATCCATTGGTCAACAGTCAGATGAAAAGGTAGTACTGGTTATTCATGGCGGTGCCGGAACAATTTTAAAGAAGAACATGTCTCCGGAAAAGGAAGAGGCTTATCGCACAAAGCTGGAAGAAGCTCTTTTGGCCGGATTCGAGAAATGGAAAAAGGGAGAAACAAGTGTAGAGATCGTGCGTGCCAGCATCCATGTAATGGAAGATTCACCTCTATTCAACGCCGGTAGAGGAGCAGTGTATACTAATGATGAAACGCAGGAGATGGATGCTTCCATTATGCGAGGTAGTGATAAGATGGCAGGAGCCATTGCTGGTGTTCAAACTATAAAAAATCCTATTGATGGAGCGATTGCCGTCATGGATAAGTCGGAACACGTTATGTTGGCAGGAGAAGGTGCCGAAGAATTCGCTGTTAAAAATGGTGTTGAGATCGTTGATACCTCTTACTTTAAAAGCGATGTAAGACTTAAACAATTGCAGCGCGTCAAGGAAAAAGAAAAAGCAATTTTGGATCATGATGGTGATCAGGGATCCGTTGATTCATCAGAAGATGAGTTCAATATCGACTACATCGAGGATAAAAAATTTGGTACGGTTGGCGCTGTCGCACTGGATCAGTCAGGCATCATATCTGCCGGAACCTCAACAGGTGGTATGACCAACAAACGCTATAACAGGATCGGAGACTCCCCTGTCATTGGAGCAGGAACCTATGCTGACGATCTGGTGGGTGTGTCCTGCACCGGTCATGGTGAGTTCTTTATACGCAATGTTGTGGCCTATGATGTTTCAGCACTCATGCACTACATGCAACTTTCACTCAATGATGCTACACAGGAAGTGATCCGAAAACAAACTGAGATTGGAGGAAAAGGAGGTTTAATTGCGTTGGATAAAGATGGTAATGTTTCCTTGCCTTTCAACACAGAAGGCATGTATAGAGCATACATAACGGAATCAGGAAAGATCTATATCGCTATATACGGTTCTTGATCAGTCGGTGATCAATTTGAAATTACCGGCATTCTCTCGAATGGCTTCGAGCGTTTCTAAGATCTCATTCAGATCAAAGGACGTCACGAGTTTCATTCGTGTTTCCTTAAAGTGTTCTATACCTTTGAAATAGTTGGTGTAGTGTCGTTTCATTTCGGCAACACCGAGTACTTCACCTTTCCACTTCACGCTCATTTGAAGGTGTTCAATTGCTGCTTCAGCTTTAGCTCTGAGGTCAGGTTTAGGTAAATGTTCTCCTGTTCGAACGTAGTGCTTGATCTGATCGAAGATCCATGGATTACCGATACTTGCACGACCGATCATTATTCCATCCACCCCGTATGTATTTTTGTATTCAACGGCCTTCTCAGGCGTGTCTATATCACCATTACCAAAGATCGGAATACGCATTCTTGGGTTGTTCTTCACATCGCCTATCAAAGTCCAGTCAGCTTCTCCCTTATACATCTGCTTACGGGTTCTTCCATGGATAGAAAGCGCTTCGATACCCACATCCTGAAGACGTTCCGCTACCTCAACAATGTGCTTTGATTGATCATCCCAACCCAACCTTGTCTTTACCGTCACCGGAAGCTTTGTACTCTTTACAATGGCATCAGTCAACATGACCATCTTTGGAATATCCTGCAGGATTCCGGCACCAGCACCCTTACACGCTACCTTTTTCACAGGGCATCCGAAGTTAATATCGAGAATATCAGGATTGGTTTGTTCTATGATCTCAGCTGCCTGCTTCATGGATTCGATCTCCGCTCCGAATATCTGAATGCCTATCGGTCTCTCATACTCGTATATATCAAGCTTCATGACGCTCTTTGCCGCGTCTCTGATCAAACCTTCAGAAGAAATGAACTCGGTAAACATCAGATCTGCACCGTGACGCTTGCACAGCGCCCTGAACGGAGGATCACTCACATCTTCCATTGGTGCCAGAAGCAAAGGAAAATCCCCTAATTCAATATCTCTGATCTTTACCACGGTGCAAAATTAGGGTATTTCAAATGGAATCAATCCTGATCGATGGTAAATTCTTCCTTTTTATCTGCCTCAGATTCTGTCTTCCATTTGTCAAGCATTCTATTGAGCTTGTTATCCTTCTTCGTTTTTTGACGAATGATCGAGTCATTCGCTTCCAAAGCATCAAAACTTACTTTTATCTCTTCTCTCGGACGCTTTTCCTCAACATATGTTTTTACGGTCGAATCATTCTTGAATAATCCAAACTCTGTTTTTAGGATCGATTTAGCATCCTGTTTTTCCTGCTCGATCTTCTCCTGTCTTTTTTCACGATTAGTCTCCTTATCCCATTCAATCGTAGGATTATCCATATTACCATACATTCTCAGGAAAATGAACTTCCCTGTTCCATCGTCCATGATCTCACCAAACTCACTTTCCTTTTTTTGTTTGAGGTCCCTAAACCTAAATCCAAAGCGATAATCTATGTCGTTATTGAAATGGTGCTTACCGGAAACTTCAACATCAAGGGCCGATGATTGGACAGACATGTTGGGTATGCTGATGATACTGTTTCGAATGGTAATTGTGTTTTCTAATGTCTGGAAGCGCAGATCTTTCAATTTCCCGCTGAAAGACTTAATATTTTCATTTCCAATCGCCAGTTTCGCTGCAGTTGAGCTATTCATACTTTCCACGATCTCATTAAAGGCAGAAACATTTTTTAACCGCCCATCCTGGATACGCAATGCTGCTACAGCTTCAATGCTGTTGGAAATAACACCGTTTCTATAATCAAATGGGGCATACAACTGTAGATTAAGTTGTGCGGTTCCTGAAATATTTTCATGCGTGATCACGTCCTGATCGAAATTCTTCCACTCCTTAAACAATTGATCTATGCCAATGGAATTGGATACGAGATTGCAGCTTAACTCAAGGATCTCAGGTTTGTTTTCCAGCACCGATACTTTCCCTGAAATTCTTGAACCCGCATTTGTAAAATGAAAACGATCGAGCTGGAAATAGCGTTCTCTCATAGTTACCTCACCTTCACAAAGTCTGAAATGGTGTCCCTCATATTCAAGGTCACCGATCTTCATGACTACTGTACCCTTGAGCGTATTGGGTAAAATAAATGATCTTGAACCAACTTGTTTTTCTGTTTTATCACTGGAGCTCAGATCAGCTATACGGATCTTCTTCGCATCGATATTTACCTCAGTTTGAATTGGTGCTGCACCATTCAGAAAATCCTGAATTCCCGAGAAAAAGCCATCCAATCTCAGATCTGAATCTAAAAGATTCACGCGCAGGTTCTGCAAACCGATCTGATCATTTTTCAGATAAAGGCTACCAGTTATATTTCGGAAAGTCCTTTTGTCATCGATCAGTTTTAATCTCGCTTTGTTTAACTCCATAGAGCCGGCTAATCGCACGACATCAAATCTATCTCGACCGGCCGCGTCCTTATCTTGTTGTACTATGCATTGTATACCAAGGTTGGCATTACCTGTCAGTTCATCCAAAAAGGACGTCGTGAAAAACTGACTGAGTATTCCAAGATCAACTGCTCCATCTGCCTCAACCCGATATAATGGACGTAAAAAATTCTTAATGCTCAATTTTCCGGAAAACATTCCCATTTGAGATTGAAACTTCACTTTTGCAAGTTCGAGTAACTCATTGCCCGGTTTGTTGCTCTTCGTAAACTTTCCTTCAACGAGCAGGTTGTTCAACTTCATTTTGGAGACCGGTTCACTCAAACTACCATCACTCACACCGAATGCACAAGCAATATTTGCTCCTCCGGGATCATCATTCTTTCCATGTACATCCAGCTCAAACTGCACATCTCCACTACCGGAGTATTTCCTGATCTCACGTGTTCTTTCCGGTGCGAGTTTATTAGCAACATCATCTAGTTTAAGTTGCTTTCCATCCAAATGAAATTCATATCCGGTCGAATCTACTTCTGCATTGAAATTAAAAGGGAGATCTGATATGTATATGGTTGATGCCGGTATAGAAACAGTGGCTGAATCAAGATCTACCTCTACCCCTAGATTCAGGCGCGCAGCCTGATCTCGAACGAGGGCAATAGATCCTGTCCGTGCTTCTATTATGTCAAAATTAGATATTGTTTTGGCCGTGAACTTTCGTTTGGTAAAATCGCCCGTTGCTCCAAGCTGATCAATTGAGGTGCCGTAGAACTGCTCTGAAATGGCATTGACATAGGTAAATCGTAGACCTTTAACATACAATCTCTCCAGCTTAAAGTCCATCTCTTCCTGCTTAGCGGTAGAATCTGAAGACGCGAAAATATCGTAATTCGTATTACCGATCGAATCCACCTTTAGCTGCAATGTTCCCGGACTTATTTCGATCTCTTTTATCTCATACTTTTCGTTCCATATATCCAATGGATCAAACTTACATCGTACGCGGTCCGTGTAAAGCAGTGTATCATACATCGTTGATCCGGGTAAGGCATCCTGAATAAAGACCTGATTAAAATCTACGGAAAGATTAGGGAAAGATCCCCAGAATGTCAGATCCACCTCAGAAACATTGACTTTAACTTTCAGATATTTATTGGCCTGATCGACCGCCATACCAACGATCTCATCCTTGTAGACCCAAAGAAGAATTGTAATAACGCTAAAAATTACGGCCACCGAGGAGAGAAGCCAAAGGACCAGTTTTCCAAGCCGCTTTTTTAACATAATACAAATTTAACTTCAAGGCAGGTGCGCTCACGTTGAAACGCCCATTCTTATTAACGTTTCAATGTTGGGATTTGTTACTCTTTGATCGAACAAAAATTCTCTCTTCAGGGCTTAGGGATTACTGATTATTATTGGCTCTAAAGTCATAGTTTAGTGTTATCTTTGCCCCTCAATAAATTATTTATAATGAGTTTACTTACCGTAGGTTCTGTTGCATTTGATGCAATAGAAACACCATTTGGAAAAACAGATAAGATCATCGGAGGAGCCGGAACATACATAGCTTTGGCCTCTTCTTTCTATAACAATAAGCAATTCATCGTTTCTGTTGTTGGGGAAGACTTTCCAGCAGAGATGTTGAGTGAGTTGGAGAAAAGAAATGTAGATATACAAGGACTTCAGATCAAAAAAGGAGAAAAGACATTCTTCTGGTCGGGCAGATACCACAACGATATGAATTCCCGGGATACTTTGGTAACTGAATTGAATGTACTAGAGCATTTTGATCCTATCATTCCGGATGCCTACCAGGGAGTTGACTACCTGATGCTCGGTAATCTTAGTCCTCAGGTTCAACGTTCTGTGATCGAGCGTTTGGAAACTCGTCCTAAATTGATCGCAATGGACACGATGAACTTCTGGATGGACATCGCAATGGAGGAGCTGGAGAAAACAATGAAATTGGTAGATGTATTGATCATCAACGACGAAGAAGCCAGACAACTTTCCAAAGAATATTCTTTGGTAAAAGCATCCAAAGTAATCAGAGATATGGGGCCTAAATACCTCATCATCAAGAAAGGTGAGCACGGTGCACTTTTATTCCATGAAAACAAAATGTTCTTTGCTCCGGCGCTTCCTCTAGAGGAAGTTTTTGACCCAACTGGAGCCGGTGATACTTTTGCAGGTGGATTTATGGGATACATCGCCAGCACTGATGATATTTCTTTTGAAAACATGAAACGTGCGATCATAAATGGTTCAGCGTTAGCTTCATTCTGTGTAGAAGAATTCGGTACAAACCGACTCATGAATATTACCTACAAAGATCTTGAAGAAAGAATTGAAGAATTTGTCAACCTCACCAATTTCGACATGGTGCAGGTGATCAACTGATAGATATGGAAACAAATTTCATTGAAAAGCTAAAAGAGCTAACTGAGCAGGAGGATGTACTCGCAGTTCAAAACGAGGTGAATGAACTACGCAGTAAATTTGAAGATTATATCCTTGAACAGGAACGTCAGCTCCAAGTGAGACAACTGGAAGCACAAGAGAATGGCGAAGAAGTTCCAGAAGCAGATAGTGATTACGGAAAAGAAGCGTTCTACGGCATTTTTAATGAATACAAAGAAAAACGCAAGGCTGCGGCGGATCTAAAAAAAGCTACCGAAGAGAAAAATCTTCAGGAAAAAAGAAGCTTGATCAAGAAGCTTCAGGATGTTATTACAAATGAGGAAAACATCGGTGCTGCATTTGCCGCCTTTAAGGAAGTTCAAGAATCATGGAAGGAGATTGGAGATATTCCGCGTGACAAGCGAAATGAAATACAATCCGAATATTCCAAACTTATCGAGGACTTTTTCTACAATATCAAGATCTACAAAGAGCTAAAGGATCATGATCTTCATCGTAACAGTCAGTTAAAGAATGAGATCATTCAAAAGCTGAAGCATCTGACCAAGGTCGACTCGATCAAAGAGATCGAACAACAGCTAAAAACCCTTCAGAATGACTGGGAAGATGTTGGTCCTGTTCCGAATGAGGAGTGGGAGAAACTGAAGGATGCTTACTGGACCGAAGTTCGTTCCGTATATGAACGTATCAATCGTTTTTATGAGGACAGACGTAGCATTCAGCAGAAAAACATTGAGCTTAAGCAAGCTCTTATCCAAAAAATTGAAGAGATTGTAGAAAAACTATCAGACTTCGATACTGTAAAAGCCTGGGATCAGGCAACGGAGAAAGTTCTAAAGATTCAGGAGGAGTGGAAACAAATCGGTTTCGGTCCACGAAAAGAGAATGAGACCGTATGGAAGGAATTTAGATCAAGATGTGATAAGTTTTTCGATAGCAAGAAAGAATTCTTTGGTACTATTCAGGAACAGTTTGATAGCATTGCTCAGAAAAAAGAGGAGCTGATTAAAAAAGCTGAGGAACTGATGCATTCGAAAGAGTGGTCAAGCACCAGTGAAGCATTGATCAAACTTCAAAAACAATGGAAAGCCATAGGACACTCCGGTAAACGAAATGAACAAAAGCTTTGGAAACAATTCAGAGCAGCGTGTGATGTTTTCTTCAACGCGAGACAGAGTCATTTTGCCGAAAAGGATAAAGAGTTCGAGCAAAATTTAGTAGCTAAACAAGCGCTCATAGAAGAGATCAAGGCATTTAAACCTGAAGGAGATAAGAAAGTAGTTCTGGAAACATTGAAATCATTTGCTCAAAAATTCAATGAGCTTGGTATGGTCCCAATGAAACAAAAGGACAAAATATACAAAGATTTCAAAGCTGCACTTGACGAGAAATATGGTGCTTTAGACCTTGAAAAAGGCGAGCGTGAAAGTGCTGTGTTTACGGCTAAAATTGAAACACTCAAGGCTTCTCCCGACTCCCGCAGACAATTGAGTGATCTGAAAAATCAACTTCGTAAAGACATTGACAAGCTGAAAAAGGATGTCATACTTTTTGAGAACAATCTGGGATTCTTCGCGAACAGTAAAGGCGCTGATGCCTTGAAGAAAGAAGTTGAAAAGAAAATTGAGAAAGCAAATCGCGAGATAGATGCCATCAAAGCAAAAATCAAGATGATTCCAAATGAATAAAGCGATCAATAGCATACTGCTCTTTTTGCTATTTCCAACTATGCTCTTGAGCATCTATGTTGGATATGATCTCCCGATCGGATTTCTTCACGTATCAGGTGCGAATCTTCCCTATGCATTTGAAGCATTCCTACTATTGGGGACATTGATCTTCCTCTCCATTCTGCGCAGAAGCATTAAAAGATGGATGGGAGCTCAGATTGTAAAAAAAACGGATCGATTTAAGTGGAATGTACCGGTTGGACCTGAAAGAGTAAGACGAGTTACAACTTACCTATTGCTAGAATCTTTGGTGATGTTTGCACTGGCAATTGGTTTATATCTGATCACTGAACTGGCTTGGGCACCGGCTATCGCTTTTGCTATTGGAGCCTTGGATTCGATTATTTTCGCTCTTATTGGGAAAGCTTCTGGATCCTATCGTATCGGTCTTTCATCAAAAGCATTGATCGTTGCAGACAGAGAAGTTCAACTACTCTATTTCAGTGGACTTCGAAAAGTTTCCGTACACCAGCAGAGCATCTATTTTGATTACATCAAAGGATTACAACTTTCATTTCCCACCGATTGCATTCCCGAAGGAATGGAGGATGAATTCTTTAACGTTCTTGAGTCAAACATCGACAGAAATAAAGTTTTCTTCGAACGAAAACACTAAAGATCAATACTTGTATGCAAGCATTCGAACTGCTTGTCGAAGGTTGTTCTGAGCATCTTCAAGATTCATGATCGGGACATAAAACCCCTTACCCTTTTCAGCTGCAAGAACCATTTTGTCCTTATCAACCTCTTTGTTCTTTACGCCAACAACGGAAAACCGAACTCCTTTCTTAGCATACTTCTTCACGGACTTCAAATAATCATCCGAATCACGATTGAAAGCACCATCCGTAATGATAACCACATTATTGGCTCCATCCTTTGTATAAGACTTCATTGCTTGCTTGAATCCAAGTTTGATACCGGTACCCCCGGCAGTAAACCCTCTGGCTTCGAGCTCTTCTACCTTTTTAAAGATCTCATCTTTATTGGCTCCGGTCTGGGCAGACATGAAAACCTCAGCTGTAGATGAATATGTAACCAAAGTGATCTTGTCCTGTGGTCTCAACATTTGCGTCAACTTTATCAGCGAATACTTCATTAACTCCATTTTCTCCGCTTGTCTCATGGAAGAAGATATATCCAATACAAAAACAACGTTTACCGCATCAAAATAGGAAGGATCAAAATTGTCCTTATCAAGATCTGTGAAGGCTGGAGGAGTTTCTTCACCAATGATCTCAGGAACCTCTTCAGGAACGGGTTGATCCGCGATGAATATTGTATCTGTTTCAACTTCCGGAACATCAACCGGAGCAGGGTACTTTCTTAGCTTGAGAACTACTGTGTTCCGATTATAGTTAACATAAGCTCCCAATTCTGAAGGATAATAGCCATCGTGTACAGCATAGAAATAGCTAAATCCAATCACTGCTTCGCTTTTTATTTCACCATTTTTATCCGTTTGATCAGTCCATGATTCGCGACCATTTTGGATCAGGGAAACTGTAGAACCCGATAAGACCTCTCTGGTTTCTTCATCTATCGTGATCACCTTTAGCTTAAACTTATTTGGGTCTGTTCCTCCAGGTCTCGTATTGAAATCAGGACATGCGGTCAAAGATGCATTTGAAGTCTGATCCAGCTCCACCAGATTTCCTGTTATTTTAAGCTTCACAGGTTCTGCACGATCGGAAGTAAAGACTTCGATCTCGTAGCTAAACTTACCCTTTACCTTTGGCTCTACATGAAAGCGAATAACGATCGAACTGTCGGGATCCATCCCCTGACCTGAGCTGATATAAACGACGTCACTTGGTTTCTTAACGCTCAGCACCCATTCCTTTTTGGAGCCCGAATTGGTTAACACAAAATCAACGTATCTTATGTCGTATGATTCTATTTCCCCAAAATCATATTTTGTCTTATCAAACTGAACGGTCTGACTAAAAACTAGGCCCTGTAAAAGCAAAAATAAAAGGGTGATAATTCCTCGCATAGTATTATAACGATCAAAAAACAAGCCGTATTATCTCAGAAGAAA
Organism: Bacteroidota bacterium; assembly: GCA_006226555.1. Lineage (GTDB taxonomy): Bacteria > Bacteroidota > Bacteroidia > Flavobacteriales_D > Crocinitomicaceae > UBA4466. The sequence continues at coordinate 4,407 of SBGS01000053.1, read as the reverse complement.
AGATAGTACTGTTTCGACGAATTCTTCAGGCGCTTCAGCGTGCACCCAGTGTCCTGCATTTTCTATCGTCACAAGCTCTGAGTCAGGAAAATAGTGTTCCAGCTCATGAACGTCTTCGTCCAAAATGTAATTTGACATTTCACCTCTAATAAAGAGAGTCGGTACAAAGCACTCCATTTCCGGAACGGCAGAGAGAATTTCTTCCATATTGGTCTCCAGGGCATTCACATTCATTTTCCATTGGAGCTGACCTTTTTCTTTCCAGTAGAGATTTTTTAGTAAGAACTGAATAATGCCGGGAGATTCAATATGCTTTCTCAGATCGGCTTCAGCTTGCTTCCGAGTTTCCACTCCATCGAGCTGAACGGCATGGATACCTGCCAAAATATGTTGATGATGCATCGGGTAGGATTTAACTCCAATATCTACAACGATCAACTTCTCGAGCATCTCCTCATACTTTAACGCAAAATACATGGCAACTTTACCTCCCATTGAATGCCCCATTAGTATGATCTCGTCTAAACCAAGATCGACGCATAGTTCATGGACATCCTCTGCCATAGATGTATAACTTACCTCATCACTCCATGGTGATTTCCCATGGTTTCTCAGATCGACCGTAATGACACGATAGTAATCAGCTAAACGCTTTGCATGCGTTTGCCAATTGTCGGAAAATCCGAATAAACCGTGAAGAATTATAAAAGGTTTGCCTTCGCCGTATTCGCGGTAATTCAATTTCATACCGCAAATTTAATCATCAGTAAAGGAATCAGAGAATCAAGCCAGACAATATCTCGAAGATGTTTGGTATTTCGAAACCGGAAGTTACCGCTGAAATACCCGGAGTGCGATCACTAGAAGATTGTTCACTTTTTTCTTCTGAGACTTTATTATCAAGTTTTTTATCAGAAATTTCTTTTGAGGTAAACTGCCCGTGATTTAGTTCAGTAATGATCTTTTCAATCTCACCTTTATTGATCTTTTTACTATCATAAAGTACAACAACGTTGTTCGAAGGTCTCTCCTCTTCAAAATGGATCGTTACCTTTTCTACCGCTCCTGTGGCTTTTAGCGCTTTTTTAATAGACCCGCCACAAGCATGTGCACATACCATTCCCTCTACTGAAAGTTCCAATTGAGAATCAGCCACTGCAGCTGCCACCTCTTCAACTTCCTGTCCCTCTACTTTCTCTCCTCCATTATCACTACATGCAAAAAGCATGGCTCCAGATAAAATCAATGCGTATGTGCTTCTCATTGTCTTCGATTTGTACAAAAATAGGATAAACGAGTTTGAGTTATGTTTAAAAAATTATAAAATGTTGGAAACACCATGTTTCTTGGATGATATCGGGCTAAAAAGAACGGCTCTAATCTTCCTTATATTCCTATTTTTGTCATATGATCGTAAACTCAGCAGAATTCGTCATTTCGAATACAGATTACAGAAAGTGTCCGGAACCGGACAGACCGGAGTACGCTTTTATCGGCCGTTCGAATGTGGGTAAATCTTCCCTGATCAATATGCTTACAGGTCACAAAAAACTAGCAAAGACATCTGGTAAACCTGGAAAAACGCAGTTGATCAACCACTTCATGATAAATGACAACTGGTACCTGGTCGATCTGCCGGGTTATGGTTTCGCGAAAGCATCAAAGGTCGCTCGCATCAAGTGGGAGCAATTTATCGCGGATTATCTCTGCAATAGAAAAAACCTGACGAATGTATTCGTTTTATTGGACAGCAGACTTGAACCTCAAAAGATCGATCTGGAATTCATGAACTGGTGCGGAGAAAAGGAGATTCCGTTTGCAATGGTTTTTACGAAGATCGATAAACTATCTTCCTCTGCCCTTCAAAAGAACCTGGCCAAATACAAAAAGGAAATGCTCAAATACTGGGATGAATTGCCACCTGTTTTCACTACTTCCAGTGAATCGGGCTTTGGAAAAGAAAAACTATTGAACTACATTGAATTCATAAACAAGGAATTAAAATAATGTCGAATTCTATTCCCTTATGTTACCCTGGTAACATCTCGGATAGATCTTTATGATGAACTTTGTATCGAACCTTTTAAGTGAATAAGTATGAAAATCGAACAATTATATACAAAATGTCTGGCAGAAGCTGCCTATTATATTGAAAGCGAAGGTGAGGTTGCTATAATTGATCCGTTGCGTGAAACAGAGCCATACATTGAAATGGCTGAATTGAATGGAGCCAAGATCAAGTACATTTTTGAAACTCATTTTCACGCCGACTTCGTTTCAGGTCACGTTGATCTTGCAAAGAAAACCGGTGCCAAGATCATTTATGGACCAAAAGCAAATCCGAACTATGAAGTTATCGTAGCGGAAGACAATCAGGAATTCAAGATCGGTAAAATAACTATCAAAGTACTACATACGCCGGGACATACACCGGAGTCCAGTACTTACCTATTGATCGATGAGAGTGGCAAGGAGCATGCAATCTTTACAGGAGACACTTTGTTCCTGGGAGATGTCGGACGTCCTGATCTTGCTATCAAATCTGATCTTACGCAGGAAGACCTGGCCGGAATGCTATATGACTCTTTGAGAAACCGTATTATGACCCTTCCTGATGATGTGATCGTTTATCCTGGACATGGAGCGGGTTCCGCATGTGGTAAGAACATGAGCTCAGAAACTGTTGGTACGCTGGGAGAGCAAAAGAAAAATAATTATGCTCTGCGCGCAGACATGACAAAAGATGAATTTATCGAAGAGGTGACAACAGGTATTTTACCTCCTCCTCAGTATTTCCCTAAGAATGCCTTGATGAATAAAATGGGGTACGATTCTTTTGATGAAGTGCTCGACAAGGGAAATCGTGCCTTGGATATAAATGAATTCATGAAGGAAGTTGAAGAAGGAGCTTTGATCCTTGATGTTCGTACACAGGGAGAATTTATCAAAGGGTTTATTCCTAACTCGTTGTTTATTGGATTGAATGGAACCTTTGCCATGTGGGTTGGTGCATTGATCGAAGATCTAAATCAAAAGATCGTTTTGATCACGCCTGAAGGAAAGGAAGAAGAGACAGTTACGCGTCTTGCTCGTGTGGGATATGATAACACGGTCGGATTCCTAAAAGGTGGAATTAAAGCTTATGAGGCCGCAGGAAATAAACTGAATGTGATCAAGAGCGTTTCTGCTGAAGAAGTTGCACAGCATTTTGGAGAATATGAGATCGTTGATGTACGTAAGCCGGGAGAGTTTACTTCTGAGCATGTTGAGAGCGCAATTCATTATGCACTGGACTATATGAATGAAGACTTGAACAAGCTGGATAAACATGCAACTTACCATGTTCACTGTGCTGGTGGATATCGTTCGGTGATCGCTATATCATTGCTGATGCAAAACGGTTACACCAATCTCGTGGATATCGATGGTGGATTCGCAGCATTGAAGAAAACAAATATTCCGCGCACTGCATATGTTTGTCCTTCTACATTGAAATAATCAAACTTCACAATAAAAAAACCGATCGCTTCGATCGGTTTTTTTGTTTCTATTCACTTCATTGAATTGATTCAACTATTTTTGCGGCATGGAACAAAAAGACGATAAGCTAAAAGAAGTGATCTCTCACGCAAAGGAATACGGTTTTGTATTCCCTTCTTCTGAAATTTATGATGGCCTTTCAGCAACATACGATTACGGTCAGCTTGGTTCGGAATTGAAGAACAACATTAAGAATTACTGGTGGAAAGCCATGGTTCATATGCATGAGAATATCGTTGGTATTGACGCCGCTATTTTTATGCATCCAACTACCTGGAAAGCTTCAGGTCACGTTGATGCGTTCAATGATCCGCTTATTGATAACAAAGATTCCAAAAAGAGATACCGTGCTGACGTTTTGATCGAAGAGCACATCGAAAAGATCCGTCAAAAGATCGAAAAAGAAGTTGAAAAAGGTAAAAAACGCTTTGGTGACTCATTTGATGAGGAACAATTTAAAGCAACCAACCCAAATGTTCTTCGCAATGCAGAAAAGATCAAATCGATAGAAGATCGCATGCGTGAAACGCTTGAGAACAATGATCTTGAGGGAGTTTACCAACTTATCGTAGACTTAGAGATCGCTTGTCCTATCTCAGGTTCGAAAAACTGGACAGAGGTAAGACAGTTCAACTTAATGTTCTCCACTGAATTAGGATCAGTAGCTGGTGATGCTGCCACTATTTTCCTTCGTCCCGAAACTGCACAAGGTATTTTCGTCAATTTCCTGAACGTACAGAAAACAGGTAGAATGAAGATTCCATTTGGAATTGCACAGGTTGGTAAGGCCTTCCGAAATGAGATCGTTGCCCGCCAGTTCATCTTCAGAATGAGGGAATTTGAACAAATGGAAATGCAATTCTTCGT
>SBGS01000269.1 GCA_006226555.1 Bacteroidota bacterium | reverse complement strand
ATCATTCATTCGCTTGAAGCAATGCGAACACTGAAGACACTTGGCTATCAGCCAAAACACACGTTAAGAGTAGTTTTCTTTATGAACGAAGAAAACGGAAACATGGGCGGTAAAACCTATGCGCTGGAGGCTAAGAAAAACAATGAAAAACATATTGCTGCTGTTGAAAGTGACAGAGGCGGTTTCAGTCCGAGAGGTTTTCATTGCGACGGAGATGATACGCAAGTAGAATTTCTTCAAAGTTTTAATGAAATCCTGAAACCCTACGATCTTAGAGACCTCGAAAAGGGTTATGGAGGTGTTGATATTTCGCCATTAAAAGACGAATACCCGGGAATTCCTTTATTCGGGCTTGTTCCGGACTCACAGCGTTATTTTGATTTTCATCATGCACCCTCAGATATATTTGAAAATGTGAACAAGCGAGAGCTCGAACTTGGGGCTGCTGCATTAGCAACAATGATCTATCTGTTAGATAATTATTTATAAGCTTTTACTTACTTCTGGCTGTTGATAATTTTACCTTCAGATTTTACACTATCACAAAAATTAACGTAGTTTTGTATCGCATTTCAGGGCGTTTAAACCCTATTGAAAGCACGACAAATAAAAGAATATGGCGAACGACATTTATGACAAAATCAGAAGGAACAGAGGTCCGTTAGGAGAGTACTCAAAAGTAGCTCACGGTTACTTTACGTTCCCGAAATTGGAAGGTGAAATTTCAAACCGTATGGTTTTCCGTGGAAAGGAATGCCTGGTATGGTCTGTGAATAATTACCTCGGACTAGCTAATCACCCTGAGATCAGAAAGGTAGACGCGCAAGCGGCGGCTGATTGGGGACTGGCATACCCAATGGGTGCTAGAATGATGACTGGTCAAACAAGTCAGCACGAACAGTTAGAAGCTGAGATCTCTGATTTCATGCAGAAAGAGGATACTATCCTTTTGAACTTTGGATATCAAGGAATGGTATCAGCGATCGATTCACTTGTTGATCGTAACGACGTGATCGTATACGATTCTGAATCACACGCTTGTATTTTGGATGGGATGCGTCTTCACGTTGGAAAACGTTTTGTTTTCAAGCACAACGACATGGAGAGCTTCGATAAGCAAATGGCTCATGCTACTAAGATCGTTGAGCAAACAGGAGGAGGTATTCTTGTGATTACCGAAGGTGTATTCGGAATGGCAGGAGACCAGGGTCTTTTGAAAGAGATCATTGATTTCAGAAAATCAGGTAAGTACAACTTCCGAATTTTTGTTGATGACGCACACGGATTTGGAACTGTTGGAGAAAAAGGTAGAGGAACTGCAGAAGCACAAGGTGTTCACAACGAAATCGATGTATTGTTCTGTACGTTCGCTAAATCAATGGCTTCAATTGGTGCATTCATTTGTGCTGAAGAGTCGATCATTGAATACTTAAGATACAACATGCGTTCTCAAGTATTTGCTAAATCTCTTCCGATGCCATTAGTTGTTGGTGCCAGAAAGCGTTTAGCAATGTTACGTGACGAACCTCAGCACAAAGAAAATCTTTGGAAGATCGCGACAGCTCTTCAGGATGGTCTTAAGAAAGCTGGATTCGATATCGGAAACACAAACTCACCAGTAACACCTGTTTTCTTGAACGGAACTGTAGCTGAAGCGACAAACATCACGTTTGATCTTCGTGAGAATTACAATATCTTCTGTTCAATGGTTATCTATCCGGTTGTACCTAAAGATGTGATCATGCTTCGTTTGATTCCAACTGCAGTTCACACATTGGATGATGTTAACTACACAATTGAAACATTCTTGAAGATCAAATCAAAACTTGAAAACGGAGAATACTCTAAAACAGAGTTCGCTTCGATCGAGCTAGATAAAAAAGTTACGGTAAAGTAATTTTTAAGATAAATTGAAAAAGGGAGCTTTAGGGCTCCCTTTTTTATTTCTGTTGCTTTAAAGTTTGGATCAGTAGATCTAATTCAGAATCTGAATTGAACGCGTGAATAACAATACGAATGCACTCTTTACCTTCGGGAACCGTTGGTGGCAGGATAACTTTTGCTGCAATATTTGCCTTCTTCAAACGATCGTTCAACAATTGAAGCTCGTTTCTTGTACCCCTGAGAATTTGAATAGGTGACTGTTCATCTGAAATTAACGTCTCCGAGGAAAAAACCCTTCTGAAGCGAGCAATATTCTCTTTCAACTTTACACGTCGATCTTCATTATCCGGATCAATGACATTTCGGTAAATTCGCTCAACCGTTCTCTCTGAGATCGCTGTGGTATAGATCAAAGACCTTGCATAGTTGATCAAAAAAGTCCGGAGGTCCTTACTGCCCAAAACCATGGCTCCATGCGCACCGTATGCCTTTCCAAAAGTCACAAGTCGAATCGGAATACGATCCGCCAATCCAAGCTGATCGACATAGCCTCTCCCTTCTTCACCATAAACTCCGCAGCTATGGGCCTCATCGACAATTAATATAGCTTTATAGTGCTCACATATTTCAACCATCCTTTCGATGGGAGCCAATTCACCTGACATTGAATAAAGCGCTTCTATCGCAACAAATATCAGTTGCTCTTGATCATTTTCGCGATACTTTGATAAGAGTCTCTCAAGATCCTTTACATCGTTATGAATAAAACCAAACGAACGTGCTGAAGACATCTTTAAACCATCTCTAACACTTGCGTG
>SBGS01000187.1 GCA_006226555.1 Bacteroidota bacterium | reverse complement strand
GCCTTCACAAATGGCACCGCGACGGAATTCGTTTGGTCTACTAATATCAATTTGACAGACACGCTGAATACGAATTTGTCAGATTCAACACTTTCGATCACGCCTTCAGGGCCTATTACGTATTATGTTCAGGCAAGTAATATCGGTTGCAGTATAATGGATAGCGTTGTGGTTGATTTTATTGGTTCTTCATTAAGCTTTACCTTCCAGGATTCAATATGCTCTGGTGAATCCACGACAATTACTGCGACAAACAGTAATCCTGCGATATCCTTTACTTACGATTGGAATCCAGATTCAGTAATTGTATCACCTTCAGTAACGAATCAGGTCACCGTTGCACCGAATGTGACCCAATATATCTACGTTACAGCTTCATCAAGCAATGGCTGTGTAGTGAATGATTCGATTCTGGTGCACGTGGGTTATATACCGGACAACGTAATCGTGGCGAGTGCGTCGGAATATCTTGTGCCTGAAGGAGCTACGGTAACCCTTTATGGCCAGCCAAGCGGTTATACGTCCTATCTTTGGGTACCTCCGTTTGGAGTAACAAATCCGAATGCGATCTCAACGGATGCGCAAGTAGATCAGGAGACAATTTATACCTTGTACGTGAGTGACGGAGTTTGCACGAAATCGGATACAGTGTCTATCAAAACGTACACGTACCTTTGTGATGATCAGTATATTTTTGTTCCAAATGCCTTTTCACCGAATGGGGATCTCGAGAACGATGTGCTCTATGTTCGAGGGGGTGCTGTTGTAAAGGAAATGGTCTTTAGGATTTTCGACCGTTGGGGGGAAATGGTCTTTGAAGGATTAGATCGATCTGACGGCTGGGATGGTACATTCAGGGATAAGAAGTTGGATCCGGATGTATACGATTACTATTTGAAGGTAATATGTATTGACGATACCGAGACGATCATAAAGGGTAACGTTACCCTACTTCGATAAGCTTTCCTATCTTCGTGAAAACGAAGTGTATGAAAAAGATCATCAATAGCAAGTCACTAAAATTTCTGGAATCGTATATCAACAATCCGTCCCCAACAGGATTTGAGACGGGAGGTCAACAAATGTGGTTAGATTATATCAGACCGTATATTGACGAATATTTTACAGATAATTATGGAACAGTAGTAGGGGTTGTAAATCCTGAATCTGAATACAAGGTAGTTATTGAGGCACACGCAGATGAAATTTCGTGGTTCGTACATTATATTACGAAAGAAGGATTTATTTATGTAAGGAGAAATGGAGGGTCGGATCACATGATCGCTCCTTCTATGCGTGTAAATATCCATACCGATAAGGGAATAGTAAAGGGGATCTTCGGTTGGCCTGCCATTCATACACGTCAGCAGTCTGAAGAAACACCAAGTCTGAAGAATATTTTTATCGATTGCGGTGCTTCTTCAAAAGAAGAAGTTGAGAAGCTGGGTATACACGTTGGTTGTGTTGTGACTTTTGAGGATGAATTCATGGTGCTCAACAAAGATCGTTATTGCGGAAGAGCATTAGATAATCGTATTGGTGGATTCATGATCGCTGAAACATTGAGATTGCTTTCAGAAAATAAGGTTAAACTTCCATTTGGACTATACATCGTTAATTCCGTTCAAGAAGAGGTAGGACTAAGAGGGGCTGAGATGATTGCCAGTAAAATTAAACCGAATGTTGCCATCGTTACGGATGTTTGCCACGATACGAATACGCCTATGATCAATAAGATCGAGCAAGGCGATCTTAAATCGGGAGATGGTCCGGTATTAACATATGGACCTGCAGTTCAAAACAATCTGTTGAAACAAGTAATAAGCGTTGCAGAAAAGAATAAGATCCCATTCCAGAGAGCTGCTGCATCAAGAGCAACAGGTACAGATACGGATGCATTTGCGTATTCGAATGAAGGGGTTCCAAGTGTTTTGATCTCCTTGCCGCTGCGTTATATGCATACAACGGTGGAAGTATGTCATAAGGATGATGTTGAAAATGCGATCAGACTTATTTATGAATCAGTATTATCCATTAAGAGTGGTCAGGATTTCCGATATTTCAAATAGGAATTCAAGAATAAAAGAATACAAGGTTCAATGATACTCCTCAATATTGTTTAACTTGTGATTAACAAATAAAACTATGAAAATGAGAAGAAAACTACTTTTTGCTTTGGCCTTGTTTGCCGGTAGTGCAGTACATGGTCAAATTTTTACGGATGACTTTGAAAGTTATACCGTTGGTCAATATTTAGGGCCACAGTCCGCTGACTGGACAACATGGAGTAATGCCGATGGTTCGGCTGAAGATGTTTTGGTTTCAAATGCCAATGCTTCCAGCGGTTCAAATTCACTTTATTTTTCTTCGTCCGCTTCAGGAGGAGGGCCACAAGACGTTGTGCTACCATTTGATCAGGTTTACAGCTCAGGTACATTTACTTTTGAAGCAAACTTTTTTGTTGAAAGTGGTAAAGGAGCCTACTTCAACATGCAAGGAACGTTAACAGTTGCTCAAATATGGGCATTGGATTGTTATATGATCCAGGATGGTACGCTGAAACTTTCGAATTCCGGGACACCGTATTTAACAGCAAATTATCCACCGGCTACATGGTTTAATATGAGAATTGAAATGGATTTAACTTCTAATATTTGGGAGCTGTTCATTGACAATGTGAGTATGGGGACATTTGCAAATCCTACAGGTCAAATCGG
>SBGS01000237.1 GCA_006226555.1 Bacteroidota bacterium | reverse complement strand
TCAAGATCCTTTCAAGAGGTAAAAGAATATTGTTCGGATCTACACATTTTCAACATTTCAAAATGGCAGATCCTCACTGGTTTACTAAGATCGCTCTTCAATGGAAAGCCTTTTCAGATAGGTTATTTCTATCACCCTTCGATTGCTCAAGAGATCAATAAAATCATCAGCAACAACAACTTTGATCACATCTACTGTCAATTGATCCGCACAACGGAATATGTGAAAAATTACCATCATTGTCCTAAAACTTTGGATTATATGGACGCTTTGGGATATGGCATGCTCAAAAGAGCCGAGATCCAGCCGTTCTATAAAAAATGGTTATTTCAACTTGAAGCAAAACGACTTTTATCCTACGAACAAAAAATATTTGATTACTTCGACTTACACTCTATCATTTCAAAACAGGATCGAAATCGAATTCGTCACCCTGAATCAAATCAGATCTTCATTGTTCCAAACGGAATCGACGAGTATTTTTTCGAGGATATTACCAGGACGGAGGAATATGATCTCGTTTTTGTCGGAAACATGTCTTACCCGCCGAATATAGATGCTGTTGAATATTTAGCAAAAGAGGTGATCCCTGAACTCCCGGGAGTCACTTTGTTAATTGCAGGTGCTTCCCCCGACCAAAGAGTCCAAAAATTAAGGTCAGATCAGGTCATTATTTCCGGATGGATAGATGATATCCGTTCTGCATATTCAAATGCCAAGTTGTTTGTTGCCCCAATGAGGATAGGCACAGGATTACAAAACAAATTATTGGAAGCCATGGCGCTCAAGACCCCTTGCATTACTTCTTCATTAGCCAATAATGCCCTTGGAGCCCGGGATGGACAAGAGATCATCATTTGTGACGAAACTTCAGAACTGATCAACAATATCTCGCAGCTGCTATCTGAAAAGCAACGTAGAGATCAGATCGCCGAACAAGCCAGAACTTTTGTAAGAAATACGTACAACTGGAAACATAGTCTTACAGAACTTACAACAAGGATGAAATCGCTCTTGAAGTGATAAATTTGCAGTACTTTTGCAAAAACAATTGATTCATGGAATTTGTGTTGAATACGATCGAAGAGGCGATTGAGGAGATCAAGGCTGGAAAAGTAGTGATCGTAGTGGATGATGAGAACAGAGAGAATGAAGGTGATTTCCTTACTGCAGCTCGAAATGTAACACCTGAGATCATTAATTTCATGGTGACTCACGGACGTGGTCTTGTTTGTGCACCATTAGTAGAAGACAGATGTGACGAGTTGGGGTTAGACCTTATGGTTCAATCGAATTCCGCGGCATATGAAACGCCATTTACCGTTTCTGTCGATCTGATCGGTCATGGATGTACAACTGGTATTTCTGCATCTGATCGAGCAAAAACTATTAAAGCCCTTATCGACCCAGAGATACGACCGGAAGAATTAGGAAAACCGGGACACATTTTTCCGCTACGCGCAAAACGTGATGGAGTATTAAGAAGAGCCGGACATACGGAAGCCGCTATAGACCTGTCTAGGCTGGCTGGATTCGAACCAGCTGGTGTCATCGTTGAGATCCTCAATGAGGATGGAACAATGGCAAGATTACCACAACTCATAGAGATCGCAAAACGTTTTGACCTAAAGATCGTTTCGATCGAAGATCTGATAAAATACCGCATGAAACACGAGTCACTTGTTGAAAAAGTGATTGACGTTAAAATGCCAACGCAGACAGGTGATTTTGAGCTCCATTTGTTCAAAGAAATCAATTCCGGTAAAGAGCATCTTGCATTGGTAAAAGGTGATATCGATGGTAGTGAACCGGTTTTGGTGAGAGTGCACTCTTCCTGTATGACAGGCGATATATTTGGCTCATGTCGATGTGACTGTGGACCACAACTTCACAAAGCCATGGAAATGGTAGATCAGGTCGGAAAAGGTGTTATCCTATACATGAATCAGGAAGGTCGAGGAATTGGATTGACCAACAAACTAAAGGCATATAAACTTCAGGAAGAGGGTTATGATACGCTTGAGGCGAATATAAAACTAGGCTTTAAAGATGATGAGCGTGATTATGGTATTGGCGCACAAATATTAAGAGAGCTTGGTGTTCGTCAAATGAAACTCATGAGCAACAATCCAAAAAAACGTACAGGTTTGATCGGATATGGTCTTGAGATCGTTGAAAATGTACCTTTGGAGATCAAAAGCAACAAGCACAATGCCCTTTATCTCAAGACGAAGAGAGATAAAATGGGACATTCGCTAAAACTTGATGATTGATGTTAACAGCAAAAGGGATCACTAAATCGTACGGAAATCTTCAAATTCTGAAAGGAATCGATCTGAATGTAGCCGAACGTGAAGTGGTTGCTATCGTTGGAGCTTCCGGAGCAGGTAAGACTACCCTACTTCAAATATTAAGCACACTCGAAAAACCCGATAGCGGTGAACTTTTGATCAATAACACTCCACCTTTCAGTTTATCGTCCAAAAAACTTGCTGCATTCAGAAATGAAAATATTGGATTCATTTATCAGTTCCACCAGTTATTACCTGAATTCACAGCAATTGAGAACATTGCTCTTCCAGCGCTCATAAAAGGAGAGCAATTAAAATCAGCCAGAAACAAGGCGGCTGAGTTATTGAAGAAATTAGGCCTTACCGATCGTGCTGAACATAAACCAAACGAGCTATCCGGAGGTGAACAACAAAGAGTCGCTGTTGCTCGAGCACTGATCAATTCTCCTAAGATCGTATTTGCTGATGAACCTTCAGGAAATCTGGACAGCAAAAACTCAAAAGAATTACATGAATTGTTCTTCCAATTAAGAGATGACCTGGGTCATACCTTTGTGATCGTTACCCATAATGAAGAACTGGCCGCAATGACCGACCGAACAATTCACATAGCGGATGGATCATTGGTGCATTGATATGACGGAGAAAGAGTTAAAATCATTTCTCGATCAAAAATATATCGAATACAATAATCCTGATTTTATTCAATCAGACCCCATTCAACTCGTTCATCGTTTTGAAAAGAAAGAGGATCAAGAAGTCATTGGACTACTGATGTCCACGATCGCATGGGGAAACCGAACCATGATCATTAGAAGTGGTGAAAAACTGATCCAGCTAATGGGAAACGATCCGTTTGAATTTGTCATGTCATACAATAATGAGCCACTTAATTTCGTGCACAGAACTTTCAACGGAATTGACCTCTCCTTTTTCATGAGAGGTTTACAGAACATCTATCTGCAGGGAGGGCTTGAAAACAGCTTTAAATCTCGTCCTGAATACCCCGGCATAATGGGCAGGATCTATAATTTCAGGGAGATGATGAAAGAAGCTTCACATGAACCAAGATCATTAAAGCATATTAGCGATCCAACCAGAAACTCAGCCAGTAAGCGCCTGAATATGTTTCTTCGATGGATGGTCAGATGTGATAACCAAGGTGTAGATCTCGGGATTTGGAAAAGCATCCCTACATCAGAGCTCATGCTACCTCTTGATATACATACAGGTAATGTTGGTCGTAGTCTGGGATTACTCGAGCGTAAACAAAATGACTGGAAGGCACTTGAAGAGCTGATGCGTACATTGAGAAAATTTGATCCCATTGACCCTGTAAAGTATGATTTTGCGTTGTTCGGACTAGGTGCATTTGAAGGGTTTAAATGATCTAAATCACGGAGATAATTTTATCTTTGATACATGAAGTTTTTGTATCCACAGGTGTTATGGGGATTGACTGTTTTGCTGATCCCGATTATCATTCACCTATTCAATTTCAAACGATACAAAACACTCTATTTTTCAAGCCTTCAGTTTATTAAAAAAGTTGACCAGGAAGCTAAATCAACAAAGCAATTAAAAAGATGGTTAATTCTGTTATCCAGACTTTTAGCTCTCTCTGCATTAATTATTGCTTTTGCACAACCCTATTGGTCAAACGACGATAAGAGCACACTTCCAGGCAGACCGATCCTGATACATGTAGACAACTCTTTTTCAATGCAGGCACAAGGTTATGAAGGAGAACTTTTGTCAATGGCCAAAGAAAAGATCCGAAATGTCATTCAATCTTTGCCAAATAACCAGTTGTTCATCATTTCTACAAATGCCCTCACCGGTCGAGAAGAACAGCTATTAAACAAGGCTGACGCATTCGAAAAAGTAGATCAGATAGATTTTTCTGGGCTCTCCAAAAGGATCGATCAAGTTATATCATGGCAGAAACAAACGATCAGAAAACATGATCCGGAAGAAAAATGGTTGAATGTCGAAAACTATATTTTTAGTGATTTTCAGCGCATAAACGGTACCTCTTTATCCGACTCAACGGATTTTAACTTTACCCCTGTTTTACTGCATGCTGAGAATACTGAAAACCTATTTATTGATTCACTGTGGTTTGATGAACCCATAAACCGAATCGGCAGAAGTAATCGCTTGAATATTAGCATCCAGAACAATTCGGATCAGGACTTAACGAATGTTGAACTTGAGTTTTCCGGTGATGAAGAAAACAAGGTGTTATTTGTCGATTTACCGGCAAGGATCAAAACCAAAACTGCCATCACCGTAACCAATAAAAAAGACGGTCTTAAATCAGGATCAGTTCGTATAGCAGATCAAAACATTTATTTTGACGATGCTTTTTACTACTCCTATGTCACTGAAAAACAGGTAAATGTATTGATCCTAAATGGCGAAGATGCAAGTGAAAATGTTCCCCTGATCTATTCTCTTGATCAATATTACAATCTGGTTCAAATCGACTACCTTTCTTTTACACGTGAGAATCTGAAAGAAAAGGACCTCATTGTACTTAACGGAATAAACAAACTTCCTTCAGGCGTTTCTAATTTACTTGATGACGCTATCAAAAGCGGAACTTCAGTAGGGATATTTCCGGGTAGATCACCAGATATTGCGGATTTCAATCTTTTTCTTTCCAAACACAAACTACCTTCCATGGGTAGCGCTATAACGGCTGGAAACAGGATCGATCAATTAAATTATGACGACCCTTTCTTTGAAGGCGTTTTTGATAAACGTTCGGAGAAATTGAACTTGCCTGGTATTTCAAGAACCTTTATAGCTCCAGGCGGCGGTTCTTCTTCCAATACACTTATAAAGCTTGTTAACGGCACTCCACTTTTGGTGAATAGAAAAGAGACAGGAAATATCTATATGTTCTACAGCTCTCTTCATCCCGAATTCGGAAACTTCGTTAAAGATGCACTCTGCTCTACTATATTCTTACGTATAGGTGAAAGAAGCAAGCGTCTGCAGCCTATGTACGTTGAGCTTGGCAAACAATCCACATATCCGGTATACAGTGACCTTGGTGCCGACCAAACGATAAAGATCAAGAATGATCAGCTGTCTTTAATCCCGCAGCAAAGCTCATTAAATCAAGTCACTTACATTCAATTAAACCAGATAAACGGAATCGAAGAATTAAAAGCAGGAAATTATCAACTGATCTCTGATCGTCCTGTAGGCGTAGTAAGTCTTAATTATTCCCGTAAAGAATCTCAATTAGACGCATTGGATAAAGGTGAAATAGAATCATTGTTCGGATCAAACGGAAACCTTACATCAGTTAAGGAAATAAGCTCCAAAAATCAATTTGATCCGTCAGAAATGAAAAAAGCTTCAGGTGCATGGCGCCTGTTTATTGTATTAGCTCTTATTTTTGTAGCTATAGAAATGCTACTTATACGTTTCTTAAAATAACCCAGATGAACTACCTAATCAAAAACGCAAAGATCATTGATAAGAAGTCTGAACATAATGGAAGATCAGTAGATATTCTTGTTGAAGATGGCTTAATTAAGGATATTGGAAATGATCTTAGCTCAGACGCTCAGATAATAGAGGCTGACGGATTATGTGTTTCACCAGGATGGGTTGATCTAAGATCAGACTTTTGTGATCCGGGAAGCGAACATAAAGAAACCGTTCAAAGTGGTTTAAAAAGTGCAGCGTTTGGTGGATATACACATGTAGGTATATTGCCTTCAACATCTCCGGTCATTGATGGAAAAAGTCAGATCGAATACATACTTAGAAAAGCCGAAGGACAGACTACAACAGCTCATCCATTAGGAACTGTTACGGTTGGCATGAAGGGGGAGAATTTGAGCGAAATGTATGACATGAAGCAGCATGGCGTTCATCTCTTTACGGATGACCTCGTACCTATGAGTTCAGGAATACTCTACCGGGCTCTGCTCTATTCTAAAACCTTCAACGGTCGGATCATGACTATCCCTTCTGACCATTCTATCAGCAACAATGGAATGGTGAACGAAGGAATGGCATCCACAAAAACAGGTTTAAAAGCAAATCCATCGATCAGTGAGATCGTTGAGATCGAACGGAATATTCGTTTAGCTGAGTACACAGGAGGTAAGCTGCATCTGGCAGGGATATCTACAGCAGAAGGGGTTAACCTCATTCGAAAAGCAAAAAAGAACGGTCTACAGGTAACTTCAGACGTTCACGTCATGAACTTAATGTTCAATGAAGATGCGGTGCTAGATTTTGATTCCAATTTTAAAGTATATCCTCCACTCCGTTTTGAAGAAGACAGAATTGCATTGTGGGAAGGAATTAAAGATGGAACTATTGATTGTATTGTGAGTGATCACAGACCAATGGATAAAGAAGAAAAAGACGTTGAATTTGACCATGCGCGTTATGGAGTTATTCAGCTACAGACTGCATTTTCAGCATTGCAATCTGTTCCTGAATTTAACTTGGAGCAAGTCATTCAAGCATTAACCTATAATGCGCGACACATACTACAATTGGAAGAAATTACCATTAACAAGGGAAATGTGGCTGATCTAACTCTTTTTGCTCCGGATAGAGAGTGGAAATTTGAAAGATCATCTATAATCTCTAACACATTGAACTCACCATTTGTGGATAAACTCTTGAAAGGATACATCATTGGTATCATGAATAACGGTAAATTCGACTCCAAAGCAAATTAATGGTATCAAAGCGTAATTTCTTAAAGCAATTCTGGAAAGACAAGCAGATGGTAGGTGCCATCAGCCCTAGCACGCGTTTCCTGGGTGAAAAGATGCTGGAAAACATCGATTTTGACAATGTCAGATCAATCGTAGAGCTTGGTCCTGGAACAGGTGTTTTCACAGATCTTATCATAGAAAGGTTAAGACCCGATGCAAGGCTATATGTATTTGAATTAAACGAAGCATTTCATCAATCATTGGAGAAAAGGATCAAAGATGAACGTGTCAGTGTTATTCATGATTCGGCTGAATTCATTTCCAAATACACAGGTGAAGATCCCGTTGATGTTATCGTATCCTCCCTGCCTTTAATGGTATTCCCGGATGACTTGAGAAAAAGAGTAATTCAGGAATCATTCAACATTTTAAAGCGCAAAGGAAAATACGTACAATTCCAATATTCACTGCAGTCCAAAAAATTATTAGAGGCCACTTTTACGAATGTAAATGTGAGATTCACGCTTAAGAATTTCCCTCCTGCGTTTGTTTATACTTGCATCAAGTAGCATTTCACTAATTGTAGCGAGCATTTCAATCAATCATCCTTGATTTGGCATGTGCTTTGGTTAACTTCATCTAAACAAAGGTCATGGAAACATTAGTACACATCGAAATATCCCGATTGGTAAGAAAGGAGAAAAAATCAGGAAGAAAGGTTAATTCCTTTGATTCCGGTTTACAAAACCTTGGCGTAGCATTACAACCAAAGAAGAAGTAAATTATTCTCCGTCTCCACCGCCACCGCCACCGTTGGTTCTCATTTTCTTCTCGAAATTACCAAAGGTATAGGATGCGGTGAACCACAATCTTCTTGTCAACCACTTATAGTGAGAGTCTTGATTGATCCCATCACGATCAAAATCAATAATAAATCCTACACGATCGAAAATATCTGTTGTTCTGACGGTAAAATTCAATTTCTTTTTCATGAATGATTTAGAAACAGAAAGGTCCACTCCTCCTCTGCGCTGAACAATTCCCTGTGGTGTCGGTCTTGGAGCATTATACTGAACATTTAATTGAACAGTAGCCGTTTCCTTCCAGAAATCCACAACTAAAGCATTTTTTGCACTCCAGATCAAACCACTGTTATTCCAGTTAGTTAAGGGATCATTATTAATGTATTCAACGTAATTACCATTTAATGAGAACGTATTCTTGAGCCATTTAACCGGCTTCCAAATGATAACTGTTTCCAATCCTGTTGAGATACTTTTGTCAATATTCGCAAATGTTACAAATGCCGAGTTGTCCGGATTAAATAGCTTAACCCGATTGATCACGTCTGTAGTTTGCCGATGGAACACGCTAAAAGAAAAGTTCAATTTCTTTTTATTCATGCTATAACCAAGGTCATATGAATTGATATATTCCGGTTGTAAAAATGGATTCCCACTTCTCAAATTAAATGGGTCTGCATAGCTTGTAAAAGGATTGAGTTGACCAGCCCCGGGACGATTAATTCTTCGACTATAGCTCAAACTAAGCTCTCCGTTTTCGCTTACTGCATATTTTAAATGCGCACTTGGGAACAAATTCACATAGGTGGTAAAATACGACTCGCCACTCGAAATGAGATCAGGAGCCTGAACGGCATATTCACCTCTGATGCCCCCTTGATATTTGAACTTTCCTAATTCCTGACCAAAGATCCCGTAAATACTGTGAACTTCGAAATGAAAGGCATAATCATAATTTGCCAGCGTATCCGACACATAGGTTTGAGAAACGTAGTCAAACCTGTCAGAATAAGGAGAAACCAATTGATCACGCACGATAGATTTTGCTCCAAATTCAGAGCGCGCACCTATTTTTGGAAATAAGCGAGTGATATCTAACTGAAAAGTAGACGTCGTTGTTTTTTCATTATTGAATAGTCGTTGTAATACAGTTGGCTGTGAAAGTTGCACCCCTGATAACCAGTAATCATCTTGTTCATAGCTAGCTTGAAAATCTTCCTCTCCCACCGAATGATTAGCACTAAACATCCAATCGCCTTTGTCTTCTTTGAATTTATGCTGAAAATTGAAGGATAGATCAAAATTGAGATTCTTTTCGGGGTCTTCAGACCTTCGATTCCAATAATCAAGTGTGTCTCCCGCAGCATCAATTTGCGTTGTAAACAGATCTCCCGTCCGTTGACGCAAACCAGGCGCCAAGGTTCCGGAAATACCTAAACTATTGCTTTTGTTGATATAATAATCCAGCCCGATCACAGCAGTATGACCCTCTTCAAGATCGGTACCACTTCTCTCCTGACTCAGCGTTACTTGATCGGTAGCTCCTTCATTTCGAATAAGATCATTGTCATAGTTGCGATATCCCTCTCGGTGATTATAGGAATAGTTCCCGTAAAGATTTAATTTGCTGTTCCTGTAGCTCAAGGCAAAATTCCCTTCATATTGACCACCAGTCGCTGCTGTGGCGGAGATCATACCGTTGAATCCCTTCAATCTATTCTTTTTCATAACAATATTTATGATCCCTGAAGTTCCATCTGGATCATATTTCGCGGAAGGATTTGTTACGACTTCAATTCGTTCAATCGAATTGGCAGGAAGCGCACTCAAAAGGTTCTTACCATCACCCATTGCTAAGGCACTCGGCCTTCCATCTATCAGAATAATGACGTTTCCATCTCCGCGCAAACTTATGTTGCCATCCTGATCTACTTCTATCGAAGGAATATTATTCAAAATATCCTGCACGGTACCACCTTTCGAGGTCAGATCATCTTGTGTTGAATATATTTTCTTGTCTATACCCGCCTTTAAAACATCTCTGGATCCCTTCGCAACCACACCCTCTAGCTCAAGGGTGTTGTCCATTTCCATAGCGATCTTTCCTAGATTGATCACGTTTTTAAGTTCAACATTCCTTTCAATTATCTTGAAAGGCGGCAGACTCAATTGTAAAATGTAGTTTCCCGGTTGAACACCGGCAATTTCAAAATGGCCATTGATATCCGTGAAGGCACCTGATACGACTGCTGAGTCTATTGACAGGACTTTTACTTTAACATATTCAAGTGGATTTCCTTCATTATCATATACATCACCCGATATTTGCTGGGCGTACAAGAAAGGAAAACAGGAGATAGTAATAAGGAGAAATAAATATTTTATCATATCAGGAATTTGGTGTTAACCTCGCATCTTATCTAAAAGCGCACTCAATGTTTCACATTCTTCATCTGTAAGATGATTGGGCAACAGTTTATCAAATTCACCTGATTCATCAATTTTCTTCAGCAGATCGAGTCCTTTCTCCGATATTTGCACATAAACCACTCTTCTATCTTTTTCACAGCGTTCTCTGCTGATCAGCTCCTTTTCAATCAGCTTATCCAACAGACGAGTAGTGTTTGGCGATTTCTCAACCATTCTTTCTTTAATAGAATTAACTGATACCATCTCACCAGCACCACGTAAAATTCTCAGAATATTGAATTGAGGCATCGTGAGGTCGAATTGCCCCATAAAACTATTCTGAATTCCTGACATATAGTTGGACGTATAGCGTACATTAACTACTGCCTTGATAAATGGTGATTTAAACTTACTTTTTATCGCGTCTTCGATCTTCATGGTGCAAAGATAGCTACCATGGTAGAATTTGCAAAATCATCGATAATAAAAGTGAAAGTCTTTTTGTTCAGGCAATTCTTTGTACTTGATCTTGACGATCCTTTCGCCTGGCAACATACTAATAAAGTTATCTTCAAACGTAATCCCAAATTTATCGCAAACCAACCACAGATCGGCAATAAATGAAGATGTGGTAATTAAGATCTCGGCAGTCTTCGTATTCGTATCTATGTTCTGTAGCGAAATGCAAACAGACCTCTCTTTAAACTCCTGCTCAAAATCCTGATTTAAAACATCAAAATTACGTCGATACGATTCGGCTCCTTTTTTTAATTCGATTTCAAGAAAATAACTCTTTTCTTTCTTGCATCTTTTCTTCTTCTTCGGGATCTCAATATCCATAATATGGTGATGATCTTTGTTCACCTCTGCTATTCCTACTCCTGATCGTTCAATCTTTCCATTCAGGCGGTATAGCTTCCAGCTGTACGAAATCTCTTCAAGACTATCACTCTCACTTACAACGAAATAGTGCTTCGTATCAAGATCTTCGTAGCGTTCTAAGACAGTCCAGTCTCTGTAATCTTGTCGCATTCTGTATTGTAAAGCTTTCCAGTTTCCGTAGTAATCTCTGGACGACCAAGATGAAACGGGCCAACAATCATTGAACTGCCAGTAAAGTGTTCCTCCACAACGTGGTGCATCTATTCGATGTCCGGCAACTGCCATACTTACTGCCATCGCCTGAGTAAGCTGTGAGTAATAAACAAAATGCTTGAAATCTGTTGGTTCTCCATATAGGCGTTTAGCATGCTTTAGGATCATATCATTCCCAACATAACTTTTTTGATGTTGTTTCATAACATCAGATGCAATGTCCCAATCAGCTTCTACAGAAAAACTCTGAAGAGTATTGAATTCCGGAAAGCTCTGAAAGCCATACTCAGCATTAAATCGACCGATCTTTTTGCCAAAATCTTCAATGGGATCCTTTCCGTGCCAAACTCCCCAATAATGCTGTGAACCGTGATTATAATATTCTTCTTTACCCCAGTTGCTCAATGGTGATGTGTGAATATATGGAATGGAAGAAAGTGTGTTATTTACTGATGGGGCCAGTTCTTTGAACAACTTAACATACGCTTCTTCTATTTCTTTCGCGGATTTTCCATACAAACCATACTTTATCTGGAATCCCCAATTACCCCACGCGACTTCCACTTCATTATTACCATTGAATAACATTACCGAAGGATGGATTGCAATTCTTGGTATCTGATATTCTAATTCGTCCCTTACATTATTTAAAAACGTACTATCTCCAGGATACATAGCACAAGCAAACATCAAATCTTGCCAAACCATAATACCCGCTTTATCACATGCATTATAGAATGACTCCTTCTGATAGAATCCTCCTCCCCAAACACGCACCATGTTGAAATTACATGCTGCCATCTCTTCTATTACCTCCTCGATCGATTCATCTTTTATTCTGTCCGGAAAAATATCCTGAGGAATATAATTGGCACCTTTTGCAAATACGCGTTTGCCATTTATTTTAAAGTAATAGCTCGTCCCCCATTGATCAGGCTCATTGATAAGCTCAGATGTTTTAACACCAAAACTGACACTCGCATTAGCTCCCTGATCATATCCTGAGGCAGTGATTGTCCAGCTATCGTCATAAATATGTTGTCCTCCCATACCTCTTGGCCACCAAAGCTCTGGCTTTTCAAGATTAACAATCCGATGAAATCGTTGATCGGGCGAAATTTCAATAATTTCATTGGCGAACAAATCGCTTTGCCAGCTTACCTCATGTATCTCTTTATTTGTTAACTCCAAGATAAGCTCCAGTTTAGCAATTGAGTCAGACAATTCAAGCACACGAACGGACTTGTTCCAGATCTCCGGTCTATCCACTATTGACAATGTGGCTTCCCCCACCAACCCAATTGTATTCATGCGCAGCGACCAATCCCAACCAAATTGGTATTGTGGCTTTCTGGTATAAGGAGCAATGGCAATCTTATGCACATCATTTGGTGCGGGTAAATGATATCTTTCTGTATTCCAGCGTTCTGCGTGATAGCGAACAGGTGGAACAAATTCTAATCGAACTTCATTTAATCCAACTTTTAAGAATGAACCTACCGAAAGATGATAAGGAATAAATGCATTTTGGAAGGAATCAACAAATTGATCATTGACATATAACTTCGCATACGTATCTACACCGCTAAAATTTAAGTCGACCGGGAGGCTAAGCTCCGCACTATCCATGAACACAATGGATTTAAAGGTCCAGTCATGATCTTCTATCCAGGAAAACTTGGATTCATTCATTCCATAAAACGGATCAGGAAGTTCTCCGGTTCGGATTAGCGCCTCTTGAACGCTTCCTGATTTACCCAAATCAATCCACTCTTTCTTAACAGGATGAAAGAACGACCATTCAAGCGTTTTTTGAGCTAATCCCTTCAGTCCCATAGTCATCGCAAGCAGAACAATAAATAACCTCGATTTTACCATGACCTATCAAATCCTGCATCCACCATTTCTTCTCGCTCATTATCCTTGAGCGCATAATTGAAGCCGTTATATACTGAGTAAGCACCAACTTCACCTTTCTTATTCATAGCGATAAATCCACACTGCAATCCTGTTAGATCATCATGTTTTTCGATAATGCGCTTTACCGCCATCTCACAAGCCTCCTGTGGTGAAGCTCCATACCGCATGGCTTCTACAACTGTGTGACTCCCGGCAATTCTAATAATAGCTTCACCTAAACCTGTAGCACAGGCAGCTCCTACTTCATTATCCACGAACAATCCCGCTCCAATGATTGGCGAATCTCCAACCCTCCCCGGCATTTTATAAGCCCAACCACTTGTTGTGCAAGAACCGCTCAAATTTCCTTGGGCATCAATTGCGATCATTCCAATGGTATCATGATTTTCATGATTGATCTCAGGTCTTTTTGCCTTTTCTTTCTCTTCCTTGACCCACTTCTTCCAATCATCCTTTACCTCCTTTAAAGGCGTCTTACTTTTCTCAAATCCCTGTCCGCATGCGAATTCGTATGCTCCTTTCCCAACCAGCATGACGTGTTGCGTCGTTTCCATTACGGCACGCGCCACTGAGATCGGATGTTTAATCCCTTCTAAATAGGCCACAGAGCCACATCGAGAGCGATCATCCATTATACAGGCATCAAGCGTTACATGACCGGATGCATCAGGTCTTCCTCCGATTCCGACAGATCTATTCGTAAGATCTACTTCGGTAACCATTACTCCTTTTTCAACTGCATCGATAGCCTTACCTCCGATCATCAAGACTTCCCATGCAGCAGCGTTAGCAGCTATTCCGTGATTCCATGTGCTCACCACTCTAGGGACGATGGCACTACTGTTTTCTTCATGACTTATCAACTCAGAGATCTTCTTAGGGTTAAAAACGGTAACACCAAGCCCTAAAAACCCCATTTTAAAAAACCTTCTTCTCTCCATTAGCGCATATTGTTTTTTGATAACCAATTCTGATAAATCCTTGCATTTCGAATGTGTTGAGCATCCGAAGCGGTAAAATTGTGCTCTCCTGAGAAATCAGGTTTAGCACACATATACAGATAGTTAACATCACTTGGTTCAAGCACAGCATTAACAACTTCTTTCGGTACCAAACATATTGGCCCCGGTGGAAGTCCATCAATTTTATAAGTATTGTAAGGACAGTCGATATCTCTATGTTTTGCTAATAAACGCTGTACACCTTCTAATTTATCTCCCCAGCAAAATTTGAACGTAGGATCAGATTGCAACCTCATTCCTTTCTTCAAACGATTAAGATACAAACCGGCAATGACCGGCCATTCTTCCGGAACTTTCCCTTGTTCAGAATATACAATGCTTGCCAATGTTACCACTTGAGAAGGCGAGGAAAAACCTATATCGGTCATTTTTTGCTTGCGTTCTTCAGTCCAATATGATCTAAAAATAGCAGCCATCTCAGAGACAAAAGCTTCTGCCGTCAGATCAAAGTACATTTCATACGAATCCGGAATAAATAGGGCCGGTAACTGCTCCCGCGTGAACCCATATTTAGATAATGTCGCTGGATCCAGAGCGTAATCAACGATAGAGGCACTATCTGCTAGAATACATTTACTGATCTGCGCCCCAACGTCATATATATCGCGACATCTGTTGAAGACAACTTTTACTTTTACTTCAGCAAATCCATGACCTTCATCGTTCTTTTCAAATCCATGCACCAGATCCGCAAGTAAAGTACCGCTTAGAATTACATATTTCCCTGCTGCATAATTACTCGTTAGCCCATTTTCCTTTACAAAAGAAGTTAACACTTCCGGTGCTGAAATTATTCCCTCTTCAGTTAAGATCTGGGCAAGCTCCTCCAATGAAGGCTCTTCCCTCAATAATAATTTAACTTCAGTTGGATTTGTAGTTCGGACATCCTTGTTTAAAAAACCTTTTATCCTATCCCATTTCCAGACAACAAGACAGACAACAACTAAAAAGCCGATCAGTAAGATTCTTTTAAACATTTTTCAAAAAGTATTGTATGAATATACGGAACTCCATTTACGATAAGTTGTTTTCCTGCGCTACTTTTTTCATAACCAATTGAGTTAAAAAGATTCCGGCTCGCTTCATTTTCCGTTCTAACCCACGCAAATAACTTCTCAACACCCGTATTTTTTGCAATATCTTCCAAAAGGATCAAAGCCATAGTAGCGTACCCCTTTCTCCTGTCTTGGGGAGAAGCGATCATCACGGTGACGAAGGCTTCTTTTTTTTGAGTATCAATATCGCAGAGATCAACAATACCGATCAATCGTTCGCCTGTTGAAATCATATAGCGTTTCTGATCAGAACCTATTTCATTTAAACTACGCAAAAGGTCTGCAATATCCTCTCTGGAGTACGGACCATTGTAAAAGAGTTCATCATAAAGTTCGGGGTCATTTTCCCACGTCGTGATTTGAGAAATATCGGAATGCTTCGGAGCCCTTAAATTAATTCTCATGATTCAAGTAGCTTGAGACGTGAAACAATAGCGTCTTTCGTATAATGCTTGATCCCATCGAAGGAAACCCCAGTGTT
>SBGS01000026.1 GCA_006226555.1 Bacteroidota bacterium | reverse complement strand
TTTACAACTTCATCTGCATTGTACTCATCATTTCGCACGGTTGCTATGGCAAGTTCGTTGGATATTCCCATAACAAAATCTCCGTCTTCCGTATACGCGTACTCTTCCTTCTCAACAACATCAAAAGAGCGATCATTCAACTCCATGATCAAGGAATCCTTGTTTTTAACCTTCATGAACAAGTGAACTGCACTTGGCGAACCATCATCAGAGAATGGTCCTTCGATAACGTAATAAAGCGGCTGATCCAGGTTCATTACTGAATTAACCTTCCCTATTTCCGTCCCGATCAATACTTTCAACTTCTCGTTGCCTTCGTATCCTGTCTTGTCAAGAAATTGTTTAACGTTCACACTTCCAAACAAAGTAGCCTTGTCGTTTCCATTCAAAAAGGAGGCAACATAACTTTTTAGCTCGCGTCCTGTATCTTCATCTTTTGAGCAGCCTACAATTGCAATTGAAAGAACTAACAGAGCGAAAATTTTATTGATCATCTTCATTGTGCTTAATTTCGAATTAAAATTATGACAATTCAGCATAATTTATGCCATACTCCGTTAATTCTGTTCTAAATTTGAGTATGCATAGTGTGGAACCATATTACCATTGGAGGAATCTGTACATCGCAGATGAAGATGAGAACTCTCCTTTCTATGGAAGAGAGTATAGTGAGTTCGAATTTCAGAATCGCGTTTACAATTATCTGATACATCCTCAATGGGATCATATTGGTTCCAATACGCTCTACATTAAGATCCTTTATGTTGACTATGAAGATGGTTATGCGATCATAGAATTTATTGGCGAATGGAACGATGCCATTGAGAACGACATTATGACCTTAAAGCGTGATATTCTTGATGAGATGATCCCAATGGGAGTTTCCAAATTTATTTTCATCGGGGAGAATGTACTTAACTTCCATGCCTCAGATGATTGTTATTATGAAGAGTGTATAGACGACCTGGAAGATGGTTGGATCGCATTGATCAACTTTCACGAACACGTTGAGTCCGAGATGATCTCAGTCGGTATCGATCAGTATTTCATTATGCAAGGTGAGCTAGACGAACTGGATTGGAGAACATATCTGCCTCATCAGTTCTACAAAAAAGTAAAGAAGATCGTTAAAGATAGATTCTGATCAATTGTTCAGCTTACCCTGACTTATCCAACATTCGAATTTCTGGATCAATGAATCTGCCAGTTTCGTTCCTCCGAATGGCATCGGTGTAAACCCACCATCGTGACGCATTGCACCCAAAGACTGGTCAGCAAACAACGCGATATTCTGATGATTATTCAATGTATATCCAGCCGCACTGGAACCACTATCATGACATCCTGAAGTAGAACAGTTTACATCAAAGATCGGTTTGATGTCGTTAATAAACGAAATGGTATCTGTACACAATGCATCATTGACAGTAACCTGCACCTTATCCTTCTTACATGAAGTTGACAACATGAGCCATGCAGTACCAACAAAAACTAATTTCAATCCTTTCATAATCCTATAACGAAGTATTGTTCAAACAGGTTGATCACCAGCTAAATTTTCTACTGATAGAGAATCCTAAACGAAATTCACCATCCATCCATTCAGAAAACGTGTATGGAATGAATTGCGTCTCTCCAAACCCCTTAGAGTTTGTTAAATGGATCGCGAAGTTATGTCCGAAAGTTTTCCATTCAAAACCAACCCCGATCGCGTCTGTATTTGACGATCTGTAATCATCATCACTGAAGGCGTGAAAATACTCCAGCAGGATCGCCATCTTTTTGGTAAGCCCAACTCTAGCAGCTCCTCCCATTGCAAATAAGGTGTTTACGTCATCGGTATCCACATAATTTCGGTGAACCATCGTTGGTGATACAGAAATACTCAACCAATCCCCGAACCTACGTGCAGCAATCAACTGTAATGAATATGCAAAACGATGCTGCCATTCAGGAAAATGTGTCAGCTGACTAATATCCTCACTTGCCTTCATATACGTATAAGAAGTGGTAGCAAGTCCCGATAGAGATAGCGGAATACCACCACTTTCAGTTTGTCTCAAAATACGGTATTTCGCAAAACCATCCATTAAGGATCTGTACGGTGCACCCGTACCTTTGCTCCTGCCGAGTCCTATTTGGAGTGCATCAGTTATCCCATACTCCAACGCAAAGCGTATATCAGCTGCATTATCTAATCCAAACATTGTTTGAGATCCTCCCTGATCACCTGCGATATCGCCAAATCTATGCTGAATACGAAACTCTAACAGTCCTTTCTCCAGCGTTTCAACCGAATGACCATTGATCACGCGGGTATCCAGAAAAGTTTCTTCAACATATTCAGTTTCAGTACCGGATTCTTCCTCTTGAGCAATCGAAAAAAAGGAAGACGAAATAAAGATGATTAGTCCAAAAAATCTCATTTTTCAAATTTTGTCCCAAGATAGTACAATCTATTTGAATTCTAATCGTGAGCATATTTCGTGAGGTCAACGAAATTGTTTATTTTCGATAGAACCAGAGCAAAACCATTAGACTTGAAAAAAGAGGAAATAAGAAAGTCGTTTCTTGAACGCCGTCGAGCGTTATCCCCGGGAGAATTAACTTCAATTTCTGAAGCGATATGTGATGGATTGTTTACCAACTTCCAGTTGGAAGGAAAAAAAATAAGTTTGTTCCTTCCGATCGAAAAGAAATACGAGATAAATACCTATCAGATCTT
>SBGS01000162.1 GCA_006226555.1 Bacteroidota bacterium | reverse complement strand
TTTGCTGGAAACACTACTTATCAAGTAACAGACGGTTCTAACACCCTAGATGTACGTGTGAATACGAGTACAAATATTGATGGAACCCCTATTCCAACAGGTCCGGTAACTATTTATGGACCAGAGGGTCAGTTCAACGCGAACTACCAGATCGTTCCTAGAGATCTGAATGATATTGTTCCTTACGTGGCTCCTGTCAATGAGATCAACGTTAAACTGGATGGAGTAACTGTACTGGATGGATCAAATTACTTTATAGGCAATACTGCTTCGATTTCAGTAACAATTGAAAATTATGGAGTTGGTAACCTGCAAGTAAGTGGAGCTTCATTCTCAGGAACGAATGCTGCAGATTTCGGTACAACAATACCAACAGTTACAGTTGGTCCTTCTTCTTCTCAAAACTATTCGATCACGTTCAATCCAACAGGAACGGGAACACGAACAGCGACTATTTCAATAGTGTCCGATGATGCTGATGAGAACCCATACGTGATCAACTTTGAAGGTGTAGGAACAGATAATCTTGCAACAGAGCCTACTTCAAATGCCTCAAACTTGACGTTTAATAATGTTGAAGCTTATACCTTAAGTGGTGCCTATTCAGCGGGAACCGGAGCTACAAAATATTTGGTTCTTTGGAAAAATGGTAGTCCGATCACAGGCGCACCTGTTGATGGAACGACATACCTACGAGGTGATATTGTTGGTGATGCTCGTGTAGCTTACGTTGGAACTGCAACCGGATTTACTCCACGTGGAATTATTGCCAATCAGAATTACTATTTCGCCGTGTATGCCTTCAATGGTCAGGGTGGATTTGAAAATTATTTGACAACGTCACCTGCAACAGGAAACGTTTCTTCAGCAGGAGAAAATATTGGAAGCTATTACAGCACGATCAACTCTGCAAATACTTCTTTCATTGCAGACTTAACAGCTTTGATCAATCCACACACATTTATTTCATACTTCAACTATAAGCAGACCATGATGAATGAGTTCGAAGTGAGAGACACGACTAACGGAAATTCATTTGTAGAGTGTGCTTATTCAGGATTGCGTCAGGTATTTTCGGGATCATTTGACTGGGTTTCTGCTGATTTCTCACGTGAGCACGTATTCTGTCATTCGTGGATGCCGTCTTTCCCTGCTGATAGTCCGGAAAAGAACGAGTATACAGATCAGCACAATTTGCTACCTACTAATTTCTCTGATGTAAATTCTGTTCGTTCAAACTATCCTTTAGGTGAAGTAGTAACTGTTGAATCTTCTTTCCTAGGATCCAAAATTGGTATCGACGCTTCAGGAAACCGCGTATTTGAACCAAGAGATGAGATGAAAGGTAATGCAGCTCGTGCTATGATGTATGAAGCTGTATGTTACAACGGTCAAAGTGGAACATGGGCTTTCCCGGATGTGATCAGCTTTACAATTCCTTACGGACAAGACGCGGACGTAATTAAACAATGGCATTACAACGATCTTCCGGATAATTACGAGATTGCACGTAATGAATATGTTTACAGTATTCAAGGAAACAGAAATCCATTTGTAGATTCAGTTGATTTTGCATGTTTCATTGATTTCTCAAACATGACGTATGATGCTACCGGATGTGGTAGCCTGAGCCTTGAGGAGCAATTAGAAGAAAACCTTAATGTTTATCCTGTGCCGGCAATGGAAACTTTGTATGCACAAGTAAATGGAACATCGATCACAGGTTACACACTGATCGATGCACAAGGTCGAGTTGTTGCAAGAAAGGAAGGGATCAATGTAGTCGGAGTTAAAATCAATGCTGAATCAGTAGAGTCAGGAACATACATTCTTATCGTTTCTACTCCGCTAGGTCAAACAAGTCAGAAAGTCATCTTTAATTGATGATCAGACAACTTATATACATATTTATCATTGGAGCAGGTCTAACGGCCTGCTCTTCTGCTTCGTACATTGCTGCTGACGCAGATGTTATAGCGGTTGAAGGAGAAGTAGCAACCAACAACACGATAGACAGTCTTATTCTACCCTACAGATCGGAATTGAACAAAGAAATGGAAGCGATATTATGTCGTTCTGAGTACGATTTTGTGAAAGGAAGACCCAACGCGCCATTGAACAATTGGTCGGCAGATGCATTGCTTCAATTCTTTAAAGATTCTCTAAATGATTCAGAGCCAACGATGGTTTTATTGAATACTGGCGGATTAAGAAGTACGATTAACAAGGGAGACGTAACGCTTGGAGATATATACAAACTGATGCCATTCGACAATGAGGTTGTAATGGTTAGATTACCGATAGATAGATTAGAACAAATCGCAGATTATATTAAATCATCAGGCGGTGAACCTATTGCAGGGGTGAAGTATCACAATGGTAAGCTTCTTTTCAATGAGTCTACCGGTTCAGATTCATTTTGGGTAATTACTTCAGATTACTTGTATAACGGAGGTGATAACATGAGCTTCTTTCAAGATGCTGAAAACGTAAAATATATCGGGGTGTTATTGAGAGATGTGTTCATTGAAGTTGCTAAAGCCCAAAAAACACTGGTATATAAGGATGAAATTAGAATAGTACTTGAATGAAAAGACGTGATTTCATAAGATCAACAGCACTTTTGACAGGAGGAGTTCTGGTTGCTCCTTCGGTATTAGCTGGGAGATCAAGCATCAAAAGAAACAAGAAGATCACAATTTTGCATACGAATGATACCCATTCGAATATTGATCCATTTCCCGAGAATCACGCGAAATATCCTGGTTTGGGCGGTGTATCCAGAAGATATGAATTGGTAAGTCAGGTTAGAGATGAGGTGGAGAATGTTTTGTTGCTTGATGCAGGTGATATTTTCCAGGGAACGCCATACTTTAATCGTTATAATGGAGTACTCGAGATGAAGGTTATGTCTCGCTTGGGTTATGATGCAGCAACAATGGGTAATCATGATTTTGATATTGGTGTAAATGGATTTGTCAATGCCCAGGAAAGCGCCAATTTCCCTTTTATCTGTTCTAATTACGATTTCACGAATACAGAACTTTACGGAAGAACAAAAGGATACCACATTATTGAAAAGGGAGGAATTAAAGTTGGTGTTTTTGGACTTGGCGTTCAATTAAAAGGATTAGTTCCGGATGACAAGTATGGAGAGACGAAATATCTTGATCCGATCGAAATGGCTCAGGAATACACCAGAATTCTAAAAAGCTCAGGATGCGATCTGATCATATGTCTCTCTCACCTTGGATATGAATATGCTTCGGATAAGATCAGTGATCTTAAACTTGCGGAATCAACATCTGACATTCATCTGATAATCGGAGGGCATACGCATACTTTTTTAGAGAAGCCGACTGAGGTGATCAATAAGACAGGGAATTCTGTTCTTGTAAATCAGGTTGGCTGGGCTGGAGTCAATTTAGGCAGAATAGATTTTGAAATAGAGCAAAAATTAAAGAAAAAGGGATCTTTTGTATTGCAATAGTTTTTCAACCTTTTCGTTATTTTAACCGTTATCTGAGCAAACACATATTATGAAAAAGACCATTCTTCTATCAACATTCCTTTTTGGATTGACAACTTTCGCACAGCAAGAAGTAATTATCATTGATAAAGGGGCGTACAAGCAAAAAAGGGAAAAAGAGATCAAACTGAACGATAATACTCAAGTATTAAAGTTTGCACCTCTGAACATGATGGTAGGAGAAATCAATTTCTCGTATGAAAAACAGACCTCGCAAAAAGGAAGTTTTGAACTTGGAATAGGACCAACATTATCAAAAATTGGCTTTGGGGTAGATACACATATTTTTGATACACCGTCAGTTACTGAGAATTCAGGACTGGGATTCTTTACAAGTGTGGCATATCGATTTTACCCGCTAGATGAAACGGAAGCATTAAATCGATTCTATGTCTCCCCAATACTCAAATTCAAGTTGTTGAACTATTCGTATCACGATAACGTAACGAATCTTGGGAGTGTAAAAGCCTCAGATAACAGACTTGATTTCTATTTCAATTTCGGTTATCAGGTTTGGGCTGCAAAATCATTTTCTCTTGACTTCTATGGCGGAATAGGTCTTGGTTATCGAACAACGGAAGAATACAGAGTTGAATCTACCTACACTACAAGCGGTGAGTGGGTGAACCAATGGGTTATGTACTCAGGATCCGGTGCGCGCTACATCGCAAATTTGGGACTCAAGATCGGTATAGGCTGGGAGTGATCACACAAACCAGGCATTACGCCCCAATAGGTACCCGTGTGAGGAGAGGAAACTTTCGATTTCGCTGATACGGCCTTCAGGATATACTGCAATCAAAAGCAGATCTATTGATCTTTGAGGCAATTCGTCAAGTTTGCCTGGATCATTGTATTGTTCGCAAGGGATTCCAAACTTGTTCAAAATTGTTGTGCATAGATTGGCCTTTTGTCCTTTGCCAATAACTCCGATCCTTTTCGATTTATTGTATTCCTTTTCGATGAGTCTTTTGATCTTCAGTTCGAAAAAAGCCTTTTGTTGATAAGATTCACTGTTTCTTGATGTCCGATCGGGGTGTTCTCGCCACAATAAAGTGGTATCGTTCACACTTAGGACTTCGAAGTTGTTTTGATACCATTTAAGGACCAGATCGTAGTCTTCAGGGTATTCCAGGAAGTCGAACAAATTGTGATCAAGCAGGTCCTCACGAAAACACATCCAATTTGGAGAAGCAATTACACATTCGCGGTAGATATGTTTAAAGTGATCATCTCGCGCTATCCGCTCATTTAACCAATTTTCATACTTTCGATAACCTTCGCTTACTTCATTTTCATGAAAGTATTGAACTTTACCCGTGACGATGGTTTTGTTTGGCGCTGAGATAAGTTTCTCCACATGTAGCTTTAGTCGATCAGGGGGCATTAGATCATCTCCATCAATGCGCGTAACATATCGACCTGAACATTTGCTAAGGGCAAATTGTAGGGCCGGAATTATGCCTTCTCCGGGATTTCTGCACAGCTGGATCTTGTCCGGTTGTTTACGCGAATAAGAATTCAGGATCTCCCATGTTCGGTCCTGAGAATGATCATCAACGATTACAAGCTCCCAATTCTGATAGGTCTGTTGCAGTATAGAAGACAATGTTTCTTCGATCCAGCGCTCGACATTCTTTACGGGTAATATGATCGATACTTTGCTCATAAAAAAAACGCCGATGGATAATTCACATCGGCGTTTCTTGGATCAATTAATTATTACAAATGGATTACTTCACCATATGCAGCTGCTGCAGCTTCCATTACTGCCTCAGACATAGTTGGGTGAGGGTGAACTGTTTTAATAAGCTCTTCTCCTGTTGTTTCAAGTTTTCTGATCGCAACGATCTCAGCGATCATTTCAGTTACATTAGCTCCGATCATGTGACCTCCAAGCAACTCTCCGTATTTGGCATCAAAGATCAACTTAACAAATCCGTCTTTCGCACCTGCAGCGCTTGCTTTACCAGATGCAGAGAATGGGAATTTACCAACTTTGATTTCGTAACCTGCATCTTTCGCAGCTTTTTCTGTCATTCCAACAGACGCAATCTCAGGAGAACAATATGTACATCCAGGGATATTATTATAATCCAATGGCTCCGGATGGTGACCAGCGATCTTCTCAACGCAAATGATTCCTTCAGCAGAAGCTACGTGAGCCAAAGCCGCAGTTGGGATCACATCACCAATTGCAAAATAACCCGGAATATTTGTTTGGTAATAATCGTTCACAAGAATACGTCCTTTGTCAGTTACGATGCCTACGTCTTCTAATCCTATATTCTCAATATTTGCAGTGATACCAACAGCAGAAAGAACAACGTCACATTCAATTTTCTCTTCGCCTTTATCCGTTTTAACATTTACGATGCAAGACTTACCTTTAGTATCAACTGATTCAACTGAAGAACCTGTCATTACTTTAATGCCGGCTTTTTTGAAAGATTTTTCCAATTGTTTAGATACTTCAACATCTTCAATTGGAACGATGTTCGGTAAATATTCTACAACTGTTACTTCAGTTCCGATAGCATTATAGAAATAAGCGAACTCAACACCAATCGCACCTGATCCTACTACAACCATTTTCTTTGGTTGAGTTTTTAGGGTCATAGCTTCACGGTAACCTATGATCTTTTCTCCATCTTGCGGAAGATTTGGCAATACGCGAGAACGTGCACCAGTTGCAATGATGATACCTTTATCTGCACTGTATTCAGTTACCTTACCGTCTTCACCTGTAACAGCCACTTTTTTACCGGCCTTGAGCTTACCTGTTCCATTGATCACATCGATCTTGTTCTTTTTCATCAAGAACTGGATTCCATTGCTCATTCCATTGGCAACACCGCGACTTCTTTCTACCATCGCTCCGAAATCTGCCTTCGCGTCTTTAACAGTAATACCATAGTCAGATGCATGAGTAAGGTATTCAAAAACATTAGCACTCTTCAATAGTGCTTTTGTCGGGATACATCCCCAGTTTAAGCAGATTCCACCAAGGTTTTCACGCTCAATGATCGCTGTTTTCAAACCTAATTGTGATGCACGGATCGCAGCTACATATCCGCCTGGACCACTTCCAACAACTATGATATCGTAATTCATAACAAGCTTTTTTAGATGTGTGCGAATTTAATCAAAACTTAGGAACTGACAAGATGACGCCTGAACAATGCAAATAAAAAAGGTTGTTAAAAACTGTTGAATAAAGTCCATTGATTTAACCGTATTAGGGCATATAAATGCTTATTTTTGCGCCATAGTTTGAGATTTTATGGAAAGTACTTTGCAAAAAGAAGCTACACTGGAGCAAGCAGTTGAATTAGGTCTTTTACCTGCTGAGTTCGAAATGATCAAAGGGATCATCGGAAGAACACCGAATTTCACGGAGACTGCTGTTTACTCTGTAATGTGGTCAGAACACTGTTCTTACAAGAATTCGATCTTTTGGTTGAAAAAACTACCAAAGGATGGACCGCACATGCTGGTTAAGGCTGGTGAGGAGAATGCTGGATTGGTAGATATTGGTGGAGGACTGGGCTGTGCTTTCAAAATCGAATCTCACAACCACCCGAGTGCTTTGGAACCATACCAAGGAGCTGCTACTGGAGTAGGAGGGATCAATCGGGATATTTTCACGATGGGTGCAAGACCAATCGCTCAATTGAATTCACTGCGTTTTGGAAACTTGAAAGAGGACAGAACGAAATGGTTGGTAAAGGGAGTTGTGAAAGGAATTGGTGACTATGGAAACTCTTTCGGAATTCCTATCGTTGGTGGAGAGGTTTTCTTCGATGACTCATTCAACACCAATCCACTTGTGAACGCTTTCTCTGCAGGTATCCTTGATACGAAGAATATTATTTCAGCTAAAGCAAAAGGAGTTGGGAATCCAGTATTTATTGTTGGTTCTTCAACAGGTAAGGATGGTATTGCCGGAGCGGCCTTTGCTTCTAAGGATATTACTGAAGAATCTGCGAATGATCTTCCATCTGTTCAGGTGGGTGACCCATTCATGGAAAAATTATTGCTTGAAGCGACGATGGAATTGGCTCAGACAGATGCCATCGTTGGAATGCAGGATATGGGTGCAGCAGGTATCACATGCTCAAGCTGTGAGATGAGTGCAGGAGGTGGAGTTGGAATGGACATCCATTTGGATCGCGTTCCGACGCGCCAGGACAATATGTTGCCTTATGAAATTTTGCTTTCTGAATCGCAGGAGCGCATGCTTGTGGTAGTGCACAAAGGCAAGGAGGATGTTGTAAAACGCATATTTGATAAATGGGATCTGAACGCTGAGGAAATCGGGGTTGTTACAGAAACCGGACAGGTAAGGTACTTTATGAACGGTGAGCTCGTTGGAGATCTTCCTGCGGAGTCGCTTGTTCTGGGAGGTGGCGCCCCTGTTTATGAGCGCGAATACCGCGAACCTGCCTATTATCAAGAGTATAAGAAATTCTCAATCGATGACGTTGTGCAACCGGATAATTTGAAGGAAGTAGCGTTCAAGTTATTGGAACATCCCAATATTGCTTCGAAGAAATGGGTTTATGAGCAGTACGATTCAATGGTAGGTACGCGTACCATGACAACGAATCGTCCTTGCGATGCCGGTGTTGTTAATATCAAAGGGACTGATAAAGCTTTGGCTATGACGGTTGACTGTAATTCCCGCTATGTTCATGCTGATCCAGAAGTTGGAACGATGATCGCAGTTTCTGAAGCTGCACGTAATATTACGTGTGCAGGGGGTGAACCAAGCGCAATTACAAATTGTTTGAATTTCGGTAATCCATATAATCCGGAATCATACTGGCAATTTGTTGGTGCTATCAAAGGAATGTCTGCAGCTTGTTTGAAGTTTAATACTCCGGTTACAGGTGGTAACGTTTCATTCTATAACCAAACAGTTAAGAATGGAGTTGAAATTCCGGTTTTTCCAACACCAACAATTGGTATGATAGGGATCCTGGAAAACAAGGAGAATATCATGACGCTTGATTTCAAGCAAAAAGGGGATTTGATCTTTGTTATCGGACAATCACATAATGATATCAGCTCATCTGAATACTTGGCTTCATATCATGGTATAAAAGCATCACCTGCACCATACTTCAATTTGGAAGAAGAGTACGCGGTACAGCAAACAGTTAAAATGCTGATCCGTGAAAAATTGATCAATGCTGCACACGATGTATCGGACGGAGGTCTGTTCATTACTTTAGCTGAAATGGCAATGCCAAATGAGCTTGGTTTTGATATCGTAACAGATAGCGAAATAAGAGAAGACGCATTCTTGTTTGGAGAAGGACAAGGACGTGTGGTTGTTGCAGTTTCAGAAGATCAAGAGGATGATTTCCTGGAGGCAATGATGGCATCAGGAGTGAGCTTCACTTTACTGGGTCATGTCACGAAAGGTAAAATGATGGTGGACGATGAGCATTATGGTTTTATAGCAGAAGCGAAGAAAGTTTACACAGAGGCACTTGCTAAACAAATTGAAAATTAGTAGTTTGGAAGAAATCATAATAGCACCCGAAATGCAGTATAATACTTCAAGAGGTAAAATGTTGTTGCCGGAGTATGGAAGAAATGTTCAGAACATGATCCGTCACGCAATGGAGATCGAAGATCGTAATGAACGCAATAGAGCGGCCCTTGCGATCATTGAAGTAATGGGGCAGTTAAATCCGCACTTGCGTGATGTTGATGATTATCGACACAAGCTATGGACGCATTTGTTTATTATGAGTGATTTCCAGTTAGATGTGGATTCACCATACGAAAAGCCGAAAAGAGAGGTGCTGGAGGAAAAACCAAATCAAATGCCTTATCCGAAAAGTAGGATCCGATATGGGCATTACGGACAGTATACCCAACGTATTCTTGAGTCTGCCAAGGAAATGAGTGAAGAAGAGAAGGACTACATCAAAGACAAGATGGGGAACTTTATGAAAAAGCAGTTTCTTGTTCACAACAACAATACAGTAGAAAATCATGTGATCGCTCAGCAGATGAAAGAGCTGTCGCACGGTGTGCTACAGATAGAAAACCCGGATGAGGATCTGACAAGCACCAATCAAATGCTGCGATCACTCGGTCTTAACAACAACAATAACAATAAGAACACGGGTAGAAGACCGAATCGAAATAAAAAGAACCAGAAGAAATACAAGAAATAAATGGCGTCATTTGAAATCCACGGTGGAAAGCCGTTGAAAGGAGAATTAATCCCACAGGGAGCGAAAAATGAAGCATTACAGGTACTTTGTGCCCCTTTACTAACCGCTGATAAAGTTACCATCTCAAATATCCCGGACATCGTAGATGTCAATAAGCTGATCAGCTTGCTGCAAGCGATGGGGGTTAAGATCGAAAAAGTAGAGAAGGGTACCTATATTTTCCAGGCAAAAGAGATTGATCTGGATTATTTGAAAACCGAAGATTTTAAAAATCGCGCCAGCTCCCTTAGAGGGTCGGTGATGATCGTAGGACCCCTTCTTGCAAGGTTCGGTGTTGGTTATTTGCCAAAACCGGGAGGTGACAAGATCGGTAGAAGAAGATTGGATACACACTTCGAAGGTTTCAAAATGCTTGGGGCCAAGTTCAATTACGATGCGGGAGAGCATTTTTATTCCGTGGAAGCAAAAAAACTGAAGGGAACCTATATTCACCTTGATGAAGCATCGGTAACAGGAACTGCGAATGTTGTGATGGCTGCTGTTTTAGCAGAAGGTGAGACCACAATCTACAATGCAGCCTGTGAACCGTACTTACAGCAGCTTTGTAAAATGCTCAATTCCATGGGAGCAAAGATCTCCGGTATAGGGTCTAACTTGTTGATAATAAAAGGAGTTAAGTCACTTAAAGGGTGCTACCACCGCATTCTTCCGGATATGATCGAAATTGGATCTTTCATTGGATTGGCAGCAATGACCGGTTCTGAGATCACAATCAAAGATGTATCGTGGGAGAATCTTGGAATTATTCCGAATGTATTTAGAAAACTTGGTATCAAGATAGAGCGAAAAGGGGATGATATGTTTATCCCTGCTCAGGAGCACTATGAGATCGAATCTTTTATAGACGGTTCTATTATGACGATCGCAGATGCGCCATGGCCAGGTTTTACTCCAGATCTTCTGTCCATCATTCTTGTTGTAGCTACTCAGGCGAAAGGAAGCGTTTTGATTCATCAAAAGATGTTCGAATCTCGTTTGTTCTTCGTAGATAAGCTGATCGATATGGGAGCGCAGATCATTTTATGCGATCCGCACAGAGCAACAGTGATCGGACTTGATCACATGCAACAGCTTAGAGGGATTCAGATGACTTCTCCGGATATCAGGGCAGGAGTTTCATTATTAATTGCGGCCCTATCTGCCGAAGGTAAGAGCGTCATTCATAATATTGAGCAAATTGATCGCGGATATCAGGACATCGATATACGATTGAACAATTTAGGAGCGGATATTCGAAGAATTGGTTAAACTGCTCTTCATATCGTTTTCACTCTCCTTGCTGATGGGTTTTGCACCTTCGGGTGTAATGAAGGGTGAACAAGCCCCTGATATCGTACTTACAGATCCAAATGGTAAGGAGATCAGGTTGTCCAGACTTAAGGGAAAAATGGTTCTGATAGACTTTTGGGCTTCATGGTGTGGACCATGTCGCCGTGAAAACCCTAACGTCGTTGAAGCCTTTAACAAATATCATAAATCAAAGTTTAAGACTGCTAAAGGTTTTGAGGTATTCAGCGTTTCACTCGATCGAAAAAAGGAACCATGGGTGCAGGCAATAAAATCTGACGGGCTTATCTGGAAAAATCACGGATGGGACGAAAAGAATGAAGCAGCATCGCGTTACGGTGTCACATCTATTCCAACTGCTTTTCTTGTTAATGGTAAAGGAGAGATCATTGCGAAAGGTCAGGAGCTCAGAGGGCTTGGTTTACATCTTAAATTGGACGAAGAGCTCAAATAAGGTAGCTATTCTGACAATATTTCTTTTATTTTTCTGACAAGCCGACAAACTGTCCTATTTTTCAGGATTGGCAATATCTTTGACGCTCGCACTAAAAAAATGTAATATGGCAAAGGATAAAGAATTTAACGAGGACACAAAGGCTGAAGAACAAGCTGAAAATGTTGGTAATGAAAATGTTGAAGAGTCTTCAAAATTGGATCCATTGACAGAATTGCAGAACAAGTACAATGAATTGAACGATAAGTACTTGCGTCTGCATGCCGAATTTGACAATTACAGAAGAAGAACAACTAAGGAGAAACTGGATATTATTTCATCGGCTAGTGAAGGGGTTTTAAAGGACCTTTTACCTGTAATGGATGATTTTGAACGTGCGATCGAGAATAATGACAAGGTAGACAATATGGAATCAATCAAGGAAGGTTTCCATTTGATCTATAACAAACTTAAGTCTAATCTGGAGGCAAAAGGGTTGAAACCAATGCAAAGTATTGGTGAACCATTCGATAGTGAATTACACGAAGCGATCGCAAATGTTCCTGCGGAAGACAAAGACAAATCAGGAAAGATCGTTGATGATGTGGAGAAAGGTTATTTTCTGCATGATAAGGTAATACGATACGCAAAAGTCGTTGTTGCGCAATAAAATGGCAGTATGAGTGAGAAGAGAGATTATTATGAGGTACTAGGCGTTGCTCGGGGTGCGTCCGATGCGGAGATAAAGAAGGCCTACAGAAAGCTGGCATTAAAATATCACCCGGATAAAAATCAGGGCGATCCGGCTGCGGAGGAAAAATTCAAAGAAGCTGCGGAAGCATATGAGGTTTTGAGTGACAGCGAGAAACGCTCAAGATATGATCAGTTTGGTCATGCCGGAATGGGTGGAGCCGGAGGTTACGGCGGAGGAATGAATATGGATGACATCTTCTCTCAATTCGGAGACATCTTTGGAGGAGCGTTTGGAGGTGGTTCATTTGGAGGGAGCAGAGGTGGACCAAGGGTTGTGAAAGGAACCAATCTTAGGGTAAAAATGAAGCTTACACTCCAGGAGATTGCAGAGGGAGTGCATAAGAAAATAAAAGTAAACAAACTGGTAAACGCCAGCGGCGTGACATTCAAATCTTGTTCGGCATGTAATGGTACCGGTCGAATAACGCGTGTATCTCAAACCTTTTTAGGTGCAATGCAAACGCAGACGACATGTAATGTTTGTAAGGGTGCAGGTAAAATGATCGATAAGAAACCGGCTGATGCAGATGCAAACGGTTTGGTTAGACAAGAAGAAGTCATTGAGTTGGATATTCCTGCAGGTGTGATGGACGGGATGCAGCTAAGCGTTACAGGAAAAGGAAATGCAGGTCCGTTTGACGGAATACCTGGTGATCTTATCGTTGTCGTTGAAGAGATTCCTGATGAGAATCTGCGAAGAGATGGGGATCACTTACACTATGATGCCTACGTAAATTTTGTTGATGCAGTGCTTGGTTCTTCGATCGAGATCCCAACTGTTTCAGGTAAAGCGAAGATCAAAATAGAACCGGGTACTCAAAGCGGTAAGTTGCTAAGGCTTAAAGGTAAAGGTCTTCCGGTGCTCCAGGGTTATGGTAGTGGGGATCTTTTCGTGCATATAAATGTATGGACTCCGAAAAAAGTAAGTAGTGAGGAAAAAGAGCTGCTGGAAAAACTTCGCAAGAGTCCTAATTTTGAGCCAAAGCCTGACCACAACGACAAGGGATTCTTTCAAAGAATGAAAGACATGTTCCATTGATGGAGGGCAGTTTTTTTCATTCAGCAAACGAGGAAAGGGCAAATTTCGGCACCTACTTGCTTACCATTACGATCGTACTGCTAGGATTGGTCGTGGGGCAAGTGATAGCTGAGTTATTTGCTACAAAGTTCTTTGGTTTTTCGTTGATGTACATACCTAAGAATGTCAGTAGAAATGTCATTCTATGGCTGTTGATGGTGCCATTCATAAGTGCATTGGCAGCATTATTATTCTCATTGAGAACATTTCATAAAAGAAGACTCATAACTGTATTCACTTCACGAGATCGGTTCGACTGGGGACGTTTTGCTTTGTCTGCATCCATTTGGCTTGCTATCATGGTCATATTACTGGCAATTTCGATTGGTACGGGCTCAGCAATTGAATTAAATCTGGATTGGTCACGGTTTATACCTTTGATCTTGATCAGTTTTTTCATTTTACCATTTCAAACGGCAGCAGAAGATCTTTTTTACAGAGGTTTTTTATTTCAGGGCCTGGGTAGAATTGGATTGAATCCTATATTGGCAGTTTTACTAGTGGGTTTACTTTTTGGAATGTCACATGCCGGTAATCCTGAGGTAGATGTATTGGGCAATGGAGTGTTGGTATATTATATCATGACAGGTGTTTTCTTAGGTTTGTTAACGCATTACGATGATGGAATGGAGCTTGGAATGGGATATCATTTTGCGAACAACCTGTTTGGGGTACTTATTTTGACAAATGACTGGCAGGCATTACAAACCGATGCTCTAATGATCGATCGATCCCTACCTGTTTTTGGATGGGATAGTCTTCTTGTAATTGCCGTTCTTCAGCCGATATTGTTTTTCACTTATGCGAGAATATATAAGTGGAAAAAAAGTACAAGGGTATAAAAGACTTATCTCAAGTACATCTTATTTTTATAAAAAAAAGGAATGGAGACTTATTACGACCCGAAAGACCTTAAAAAGTTTGGAAAGATCACGGAATTTCAAAAGGAACTCGGAGAAAAATATTTCGAGTATTATGGTGCTGTATTCAAAGATGGAGCATTGACAAAAAGAGAAAAGGCACTGATCGCTTTAGCGGTTGCACACGCTGTTCAATGTCCTTATTGTATTGATGCATACACAGAGGATTCGATGGAGCAAGGTTGTGATGAAGAACAGATGATGGAAGCTGTGCATGTAGCAGCCGCAATTCGTGGTGGGGCAAGTCTTGTTCATGGTGTTCAAATGATGAACAAATACAAGGACTTATCCATGTGATGAGTGAAGTAAAATCACATATATCACTCAAGGCGCAGGGAAATAATTTCTCCGAGCCGGATTATCAATTGGAGCTTTTACATAACGCCGGACTTACACCATTTCGTGAAAATTTAGAAAGATCCGGACTACAATCGTTTGCGACTACCGGGCTTGACGTATTTCAAGTGAATGTGGGTAAAATGTGTAATCAGGTGTGCAAGCACTGTCACGTTGATGCCGGACCGGATCGCAAGGAGATCATGACGAAAGAAACGATGTTGCAAGTTTTGAATGCGATCTCCAAATCCACCTGTAAAACTGTAGACCTTACCGGAGGAGCGCCTGAAATGAATCCGGATTTCCGTTGGTTTGTAGAATCCTTATCTATTCTTGGCTGCAAAATAATGGTGAGGAGTAATTTGACTATTCTACTCGCCAATCCAAAGTATCATGATCTACCTGAGTTTTTTGCAAAGCACAAAGTAGAGGTGATCTCATCGCTTCCATATTATTCTGCAGGTAAGACGGATGCTCAAAGAGGTGAAGGTGTTTTCGGTAAAAGCATCGAAGCACTTAAAATGTTAAACGAAGTCGGTTACGGTCAGGAGAATAGTGGATTAACAATCAATTTGGTATACAACCCTTCCGGAGCGTTTCTTCCGCCGGATCAAAACGCTTTGGAAAGAGATTTTAAGGATCGATTGTCGCGACAATATGGTATTGTATTCAATAATCTTTTCGCGATCACGAATCTTCCAATATCCCGATATTTGAGTTATCTGGTGGCTAGTGATAACTACAATGCCTACATGGAGAAGCTAGTGAATGCTTTTAATCCTGTAGCCGCCTCAAACGCGATGTGTAGAAGTATGATCTCTGTAAGTTGGGATGGTTTTCTCTATGATTGCGATTTTAATCAGATGCTTGACCTTAAAATTGCCTCAGCCAAGCAACACATTTCAGACTTTGATCCAACTGAATTTTCCGGTCGAAATATAATTGTATCACAACATTGCTATGGATGTACGGCTGGTGCCGGTTCCAGTTGCGGTGGAACAACTGCTTAAAAAATGAAATCTTACTTGAATACTACTGTTGATGTGTATAAAGAGGCTGCTCTTAGGCCGGATGTTGGATTGTGTTGTACCACAACGCCGGTCTGGCAACTACCGGGTTTGGATATGCCTTCTATCATGCTGGAAATGAATTATGGTTGTGGAAGTACAGTGCATCCAAGAGATCTTGTGAATGATCCTACCATCTTGTACGTGGGTGTTGGTGGTGGAATG
This sequence comes from Bacteroidota bacterium, assembly GCA_006226555.1. GTDB lineage: Bacteria > Bacteroidota > Bacteroidia > Flavobacteriales_D > Crocinitomicaceae > UBA4466. The sequence continues at coordinate 17 of SBGS01000162.1, read as the reverse complement.
GAGGTGTTCCAGTTTTC
>SBGS01000027.1 GCA_006226555.1 Bacteroidota bacterium | reverse complement strand
CATTGTTTACAGGAATAGAATCATTAACGGCGACTGCCCTGCTCTTAAATTGCATCCCCAATTTAAACAAGCTATTTTCACTCACACGTACAATCATTCTTACGACCGGACTATATACTTCAATGCTGTTGTTTTTTGAGATAAAAAATGAATTTCTTTATTCTATCTCATTGATATGCTTGATCTTCTGTGCTGTAATGGTTTCGATCAGTATGATCTCAGGAAGAATCATTTCAGGTAAGTAGCAAACCCGTACAATCTTGCCTGCCAATATTCCGAAGTACTTACGTCCGTAACAATGATCCCCTTACTTGATGCCGAATGAATCATTTTTAAGGGTTCGCCTGCCTCAGAAACTACAATTCCAACATGAGATATCCCTGATCCATTATCGAAAAACACGAGATCACCAGGCTTAACGTCTTTTTCCTTGACTGCAGTACCTTCCTTATACTGATCAGCAGCTCTTCGAGGCAAGCTGATCCCAATCTTCGCATAGACATAGGATGTAAAACCACTACAATCGAAACCATCAGGACTATTGCCCGCCCAGACATACGGCACACCAAGCTGATCTTCTGCTACATTTATTACCTCTGCCCTGTTTGCTGACAGCGATGATGGAGTCTTCGGAGGCTCAATAACGTCACCAGGACCTTCATCAGGAATGACGACCTCATTGAATACTTTAGATAACAATTCCTGTACGATCGCAAAGGATTGATTGTCATTCATTCTTTTTAGATCAGAGGCCCATCCAATGAGATCATTTTTCACCCACTCTAATTCATGTGTATGAGCCGTGAACAAATGCTGTCCTTCATCCTGACTCTTAACTTCAGTCAGCAGCTCTAACGACTTTCGTAGCGCATCAGTATGTTTCTTTCTCCAGTAATCATTCTGTGCAAGTTGCAACAAACTGATTCCTTTATAATACTTCGGTAAAAGCGAATAATCGTATGCCGGATTATCAAGAAGTGCATTTGATTTTCTGTATACTTTCTTGTAGTGACCTTGATCAAAAAACATTTCCAGTTGATCCAGTTTTTTATCCTGACCAAATGCCAATGACATGAACACTAACGAAAAGAAAACAAGACTATACTTCATACTACTAAATAAATATATCGGAACGATGTTTGCTTGTCAGCTATCAAATTTGATTCCACACCCGAGTGTTCATTAATTCTGGTGGAATTAACATATTTTGAAAGGGCACTGCCCAATTTTTTAAAGTTTTCTTCCGTTATTTAACTAACAAACGTGAATTATGAGAAAAATCGGCCTTTTAATCTCCTTATCTGTATCCATTTTTGGGTTTACTCAAATTGACGGCAGCAATGTTGGGACCACATTGAAATTCAATGAAGTGTTATCCTATGTCAATCAAATGTATGTGGATGACGTGAATGATGAACAATTAACTGAAGCCGCAATCGTAGCCTTACTTGAAAAACTGGACCCTCACTCTACTTATATCTCTAAGGAAGACGTTGAAGATGCGAATGAGCGCATCAACGGGAACTTTGTGGGAGTGGGTATTAGATTTCAGATCCTGAAAGACACATTAATGGTCGTTTCAACAATTCCCGGGGGGCCATCAGAAAAGCTGGGAATTTTACCCGGAGACAAAATAGTAAGCATCGAAGGCGAAAATATAGCCGGAATCGGACTTAAAAACAGTCAGGTACGTGAACGACTTCTTGGAGACAAAGGCACAAAAGTGAAAGTTTCGATCATCAGAAAGAAATCAAAAACTCCCCTTGATTTTACAATTACAAGAGACGTTATTCCCGTTAATTCAGTGGATGCAGCATACATGGTAACAGCGGAAACAGGATACATCAAGTTGAACTCGTTTTCAAGATCCAGCCATCAGGAAGTAACAGAAGCGATCCAGAAATTAAAATCGCTTGGGATGAAGAACCTGATATTCGACCTTCAAGGAAATGGTGGTGGATTACTTTACGGAGCCAAATACATAGCCGATGAATTTCTTTCAGACGATAAATTGATCGTATATTCTGAAGGAAGAGCCCAACCAAGACAGGACCTCAACGCCGGAAAAAGAGGGCTTTGGGAAGAAGGACGCCTAATTTTGCTCACAGATGAATATTCGGCGTCAGCAAGTGAAATCCTTTCCGGAGCAGTGCAGGACTGGGACCGAGGACTAATCGTGGGAAGACGAACATTCGGGAAAGGGCTTGTTCAGCGACCAATTGATCTTACAGACGGTTCTCAGATCAGGCTTACCATTGCCCGCTATTACACGCCAAGTGGCAGATTTATCCAGAAAGATTATGAGGACATTGAATCTTACAAGAATGACCTGATCGATCGTTACAAAAATGGTGAATTCATTCATGCCGATTCGATTCAGATCATTGATTCATTGAAATATGAGACGCTGATCAAGAAAAGAACGGTATACGGTGGTGGTGGTATTATGCCGGATTACTTCGTGCCACTAGACACCAGCGAAGTCACAGATCTCTTCAGTGCTGTTATCAGAGGAGGCCATGTTAACAACTATACGCTAAGCTATGTAGACAAGAATAGAGATGTATTGAATCAGAAATATCCAGATTTCAAGACGTACAAGGAAAACTTTGAGCTCGATGAGGACTTCATGAATGCATTCTTTACCTACGTTCAACAAGAAGATCCGGAATTCGTTATGGATGAAGAGCAGTATAAAACCAGCGAATCACTGCTCAAGTTGAGAATGAAAGCAAAAATTGC
>SBGS01000214.1 GCA_006226555.1 Bacteroidota bacterium | reverse complement strand
GTAACTGATCAGTTGAAAAAGAACGGCGAGCTTGAAGCAGCCGGAGGGGCACTTTACCTTTCTCAGCTTACAAGCAGAATTGCCTCAACAGCGCATATCGAGTATCATGCTAGGGTCATCGCTGAAAAGCACATCAAGCGTGAATTGATCCGAATGAGCTCTGAGGTGATGCGCGATGCTTTTGATGATACGAACGATGTTTTCGATGTCCTTAATAAAGCCGAGTCGGAACTTTTCAAGATCGCTGAAAACAACATGGGGCGCTCAGTTAATGATATGCCTACGGTCGTAAGAGAAGCAATCGAAGAGATCGAGAAGGCAGCTCAAAACAGTGATGGTATTTCTGGAATACCTACAGGCTTCTATGAACTGGACAAAATAACTGCGGGATGGCAGCGTTCGGATATGATCGTTATCGCGGCAAGACCAGCCATGGGTAAAACCGCCTTCGTACTCTCGATGGCCAGAAACACTGCGGTTGATCACAACATGGGGGTAGCAATATTCTCACTTGAGATGAGCTCAGTTCAGCTTGTAAAACGTTTGATCGCCTCTGAAGCACGGCTAAGCGCAGAAAAATTGAGAAAGGGAGATCTTGCCGAACATGAATTCCAGCAGTTGCATTCTCGAATTACTAAGCTTTCTACCGCACCTATTTATATTGATGACACTCCAGGTATCAGTGTATTTGATCTTAGAGCTAAATGTCGTCGATTAAAGATCCAGCACAATATCGACCTTGTGATCATAGATTATCTGCAGCTCATGACCGCAGGAGGAAATAAATCTCAAGGTAATCGAGAACAGGAGATCTCAACTATTTCAAGATCGATAAAGGAAATTGCAAAAGAACTGAATGTTCCGATCATCGCACTATCTCAGCTAAGCCGTTCAGTAGAACAAAGAGGTGGTGATAAACGTCCCGTACTCTCAGATCTACGTGAATCTGGAGCGATTGAGCAAGATGCAGATATTGTATCATTTATTTATCGTCCGGAATACTACGGATTCACACAGGACGAAAATGGTAACTCAAACCTCGGCGTAGGAGAAATAATCGTTGCCAAACACCGTAACGGAGCCTTGGACAACGTGCGCTTACGATTCATTAAAGAATATGCCAGATTCGACAATATAGAAGGTAGTTCGTTCGATTCTGGTCAGCAAACCTCAAATACACTTCCGGTTAACAACGATTTTGACGGACAAAGTACATATACGCTGAAAAGTCGAATGGATAGTATCGAAGATGATTTCGACTTTAATCAAGAATCAGAAGAAGACACTCCATTTTAGGTAAGATCTTTGTTAGTATCCCAATATGAAAAATTTGATCATCATACTGATAATCATTTTCTCTTCAATGCGGTCGTTTGGAGCTAGCATCCTAATACCTATGGATGAACAGCAAACGAATCATTTAAAAGCTTATGGTATAGCCTATTACCTGCTTGAAAATGAAGTGGTAATCGAATGGTTATTGAATTATCGAGGAGGATCTTTCTTATGTCCGCATTTAACTGCATTAGAGGAAGAACTGATCCTTCGAGGAGTTTCATACGATGTCATCACTGATGGTCAAGCTAATGCCATACGCAATCAGATTGCAAGTCCGGAAGTAAACATGGAGATCGTTCAACTTGAAAAAGCTCCAAAGATGGCAGTTTATACACCCGGGGGCAAACAACCCTGGGATGACGCCGTTACTCTCGTACTTGAATATGCGGAGATTCCTTATGATAAGATCTACGACTCGTCAATTATAGCCGGAGTACTGCCTCAATACGACTGGCTGCACCTGCACCACGAAGATTTTACCGGTCAATACGGGAAATTTTACGCCTCATTTCGAGCATATCCGTGGTACAAAGAACAGGTAGCTGAATTGGAAGCGTCGGCAAAATCACTTGGTTTTGCCAAAGTGTCAGAAATGAAGCTTGCCGTGGCTAACAACATTAAGAATTTCGTTTTGGGAGGAGGCTTTCTATTTACCATGTGCAGCGGAACAGATAGTTTTGATATTGCTTTGGCTGCTCATCAAACAGACATTTGTGAAGTAATGTATGACGGAGATCCTGCCGACCCAAACTGTCAGCAAAAACTTGATTTTAACAATACCCTGGCCTTCGAAGATTTCAAGTTAGAGCGAGACCCTATGAAGTACGAATACTCCAACATTGATGGAACGGAACTTCATAAAAGAAATGAAGCGACTGATAAATTCACCTTATTTGATTTTTCTGCCAAATGGGATGTTGTTCCTACCATGCTTACGCAATGCCATACCGATGTAATCAATGGCTTCATGGGGCAAACTACAGATTTCAGAACGGATCTGATCAAGAAAAACGTTCTGGTAATGGGTGAGACAAAGAGCATTGGAACGGCTCGCTACATTCATGGTGAATACGGACAAGGAACATGGACTTTCTATGGGGGACATGATCCTGAAGACTATGAACATCGAGTAGGCGATCCTCCAACAGACCTTGATCTACATCCAAATTCTCCTGGTTACAGATTGATTCTCAACAATATCCTCTTCCCTGCGGCGAAGAAAAAAAAGAGAAAAACTTAAACTAAATTCCGCAACAAATTCTTTTTTTTTGTAGATTAAGTTCTTCAACTTAAACTATTGCAAAATGAAAAAAATTCTACTCGGAATCTTTTTCTTTTCAGGCATGCAGGTTTGGGGTCAAGTAAACCCCTATCAATCTCCAGCAAATCAAATTCAGATCTTGCAGGATGCCCCTGAAAAGAAAAGTAACTTCGCACC